>JANXWR010000254.1 GCA_025351025.1 Burkholderiales bacterium
GATGAAGCCGAAGTTCTGGCTCATCCACAGCACCAGCTCCTCGCTCAAGCGCGAGACGTGGACCATGACCAGGCTGGCCGCGGCCGCGAACTCGATCGCGAAGTCGCGGTCGCTCACCGCGTCGATGCTGTTGCGGCAGAGGCCCGCCATGGCCAGGGCGCGCGCCACCGCCTCGCGGTCGAGCGGATAGCTGGTGCCGGCCAGCGCCGCGGCGCCGAGCGGCAGGCGGTTGGTTCGCGCGTGGACCTCGCCCATGCGCTCGGCGTCGCGCGAGAACATCTCGACGTAGGCGAGCAGGTGATGGGCATACGACACCGGCTGCGCCACCTGCAGATGGGTGAAGCCGGGCAGGATGGTCTCGGTGTGCTGCTCGGCCAGGTCGACCAGGGCCCGCTGCAGATCGGCGAGCAGGGTGACGATCGCCGTGATCTCGTCGCGCAGCCAGAGGCGAAGGTCGGTCGCCACCTGGTCGTTGCGCGAGCGCCCGGTGTGCAGGCGTTTGCCGGCGTCGCCGGCCAGCTGCACGAGGCGCGCCTCGATGTTGAGGTGGACGTCTTCCAGCTCCTGGCGCCATTCGAAGGTGCCGCTTTCGATCTCGGCGGCGATCGTTGCCAGACCGCTGCGGATGGCGCCGAGGTCGGCGGCGGCGATGACCCCTTGCGCCGCCAGCATGTCGGCGTGGGCGACGCTGCCGGCGATGTCGGCGCGCCAGAGCCGCTTGTCGAACGAGACGCTGGCCGTGTAGCGCTGCACGAGCTCGCTCATCGGCTCCGAGAACAGTGCCGACCAGGCTTCGGATTTCTTGTCGAACTGGTTGGCAGTCATTCTCGAACGGGGCAGGTTCACCGCAGCGTGCACACGGTCACACAACGGCCGCGGCGGCACCGCAACTCTGGCCCACGGCGGGCCGGCGGTTGGGGACAATGCTCGCCATGCCCACCGTCCGCCTTGCCGCGATTCTATCGGCGAGCTTCTCTCCCCGATGAGCGCCATTCCCGGCGCACCGGCGCGCTCGACGGGGTTCGGCGCGACCAGCTTCGACATCGCCGCCGCCGATGCCGCCGTGCCGCGTCGTCCGGGCCCCGACTCGGCGTTCGACGTCTGCCACGTCGGCGTCGTGCTGCGGGCCCTGCTGTTCGTGCACGGCGTCATGGCGATCGGCCTGGTCTTCACGGCGGCGAGCTTTCCGATCTGGCTCGGCCTCACGGCGGCCGGCTCGAGCGTCGCCCTGCCGGGCGTGCTGATGTGGCTGCTGGCGGTGTGCGCGCTCAAGCGCCCGCTCGGCGCCGCGCCGATACCGGCGCAATGGGCGGCGGCGATCGGCCTCGGTGCCTTGGCCGCCTGGGCCGCTTCGCAACTGGTCGCGGTCCTGCTGCTGGATACTTCGGGCGCGGGCCTGCGGCCGCTGCTCGGTGCCGGGCCGGCGCTGGCCGGCGCGGCGATGGCGGCGTCGATCTTCGAATGGCTGCGCCTGCGCGCCAAGGCGACCCTGCCGGCGGAAACGACGGCGCGTCTGGCCGAGCTGCAGTCGCGCATCCGGCCGCACTTTCTCTTCAACACCCTGAACACCGCGCTGACCCTGGTCCGCCTCGACCCGGCCAAGGCCGAGGGCGTGCTCGAGGACCTGGCGGAGCTGTTTCGCGTCGCCATCGGCGACACCGCCGAGTCTGTCTCGCTGGCCGAGGAGGTCGAGCTGGCGCAGCGCTACCTCGACATCGAGCAGGTGCGCTTCGGCAGCCGCTTGCACGTGAGCTGGGAGCTCGATCCCGAAGCCGGCAGCGCGCGTGTGCCGCCGCTTCTGCTGCAACCGCTCGTCGAAAACGCGGTGCGGCACGGTGTCGAACCTTCGCCCGAGGGCGGTGTGATCCGCATCCGCACCAAGGTCAAGGTCGGCCGCGCCGTCCTCTCGATCGCCAACAGCGTGCCCAAGGAGGCCTCGCGTCCCGGCAACGGCATTGCCCTGAAGAACGTGCGCGAGCGGCTGCGCCTGATGCACGACGTCGCGGCCCAATTCGACATGCGGCAGGAAGCCGACGTGTTTCGCGTGCAGATCGTCCTACCACTATGAGCGAGCTTCGATGAGCGCCGTCCACGCCGTTGCCACGCGGGCCCTGCGCGTACTCGTCGTCGACGACGAAGAGCTGGCGCGGCTGCGCCTGCGCACCCTGGTCGCCGAATGCGGCGAGCCGCACTGCCAGGTCGCCGGCGAGGCCGCCAACGCGGCGCAGGCGCTGGTCTGGCTGATGACGCACGAATGCGACCTGGTGCTGCTCGACGTGCAGATGCCGGGCCGCGACGGCACCCAGCTTGCCGCGGAGCTGCGCCTAAAGACGCCGGCGCCGGCGGTCGTCTTCGTCACCGCCCACGCGCAGCACGCGCTCAAGGCCTTCGACCTCGAAGCGATCGACTACCTGACCAAGCCGGTCAAGCGCGAGCGCCTGCAGATGGCGCTGCGCCGGGTGGCGCAACGCATGGCCGGCGGCCAGCCCGTCGCGCCGGTGCCGGTGACCAAGGACGAAGGGCCGGTCATCGTCGTCACCGATCGCGGCCGCATCATCCGCGTGCCGGTGAGCGACGTGCTCTACCTGAAGGCCGAGCTCAAGTACGTGACCCTGCGCACCGCGGAGCACACCCATGTGCTCGACGACTCGCTCGCCGATCTCGAAGAACGGCTCGGCCACCACTTCCTGCGCGTGCACCGCAACGCTCTGGTCGCAAGGCGCGCCGTGCGCGCGCTCGAGCGGCGCACGATCGTCGGCGACCCGGACGAAGAAGGCGCAGAAGGCTGGGCCGTCTGCATGGCACCGGTCGGCGAATGGCTCGCCGTGTCGCGAAGGCAGGTGGCGGCGGTGCGCGAGGCGTTGGTGGCGGCGGGGCGCTGACCGCGTCGGGGCAGCGCCGGCCGGACACTGCGAGCGCGGTGTATTGGTGTCGATGAGCCCGTCGTCGTCCGGATCCGGTCCCGATCCAGAGCGGACGCCGCGACGATCGCGCGCCGCGCTCGTTGTCGCCGTGCTGACGGGGGCACTGACGGTGGGAGTCGTCCTCGTCGCGTGGATGCGCGGCGAGAATACGCCGTCGGCGACCGCGCCGGAGAGCGTTGCCGCGGCACCGGTGGCGGAGATCGCGAACGCACCCGAGGTCGTCGCGACCGCGGCGAGCGAGCCGGTGGCGTCGAGCCGGCCCGAAGCCGTCGCCGACCAGGTCGAGATCTGCGAGGGCTTCTGGGTTGCAGCCGACGCGGACGGGAAGCCGAATCAGGAGGCCTTCGAAGCGAAGGCGAATCAGGCGCTGCGCGACGCGCTGGTCGCGGCGCGGGCGGCGTTGTCGACCAGTGCCTCGCCTCGCGACCGGGCGGCGTCGGCTTTTCTCGATGCTCGGGACAAGATTCAGCGCGACGCGTGTCGCGACCCAAGCTGCGCTCGCGATGTCGACCCGTTGAACATTCCGATCGATGCGGGAGCGCTCGACCGCCTGGTGCAGGCCGCGCAGGTCACCGACGATGCGCAGATCTATGCCTGGGCGTATGCAGCCTGCCGCTTCGTCGCCCGGACACCTGCGTGCCTGCCGATTCAGGCCGCGCAGTGGGCGCGCATCGATCGCGGCAACGCCGTGCCCTGGCTGGCTCTCGCCGAGGAGGCTCGCCAGCGCAAGGATGCGCCGGGAGAGGCCGATGCGATGTTCCATGTCGGCGCCGCCGACCGGTACCAGTCTCACTTCGGTGCTCTTACCGCAGCCGTGATCGATCGCGTGCCCGGCGGCGAAGCGAATACAGTCGGCGGGTTCGGCGCGGCGGTCTACGTCATCGGCATCGAGGCGGCGACTCAGCCTGGCTGGTCCGCAGCGATTTCCTACTGCGGAGCCAAGGAGCTGGCCGACGCCAACCGAAGCGAGCTTTGCGAGCGCATCGCCGTGGTGCTCGCCGAACACGCCGACACGGCGCTGGCCCGAAGCATGGGCCTGAGTCTGGCGAAGCGACTCGGCTGGTCGACCGAGCGGCTGCGTCCCTTGACCGAGCGGATCGATGCCGAGGCCGAGCTTGCCGCGGCCAGCGCATCGCCACCAGCGTCCTCGGGTGACGATGGCTGCCGCTCGATTCAAGCTCAGTTCGAGCAGATCCGTGACCTCGGTCACTACGGCGAACTCGCGGTGCGAGAGCGGGCGTTCGACGCATCCGGTTCGACCGTGGCGCAACTCGCTGCAAAGCACCGGCAGCGGGTCGCCGCCGCTCAACGCCAGGCGGAGCGCGAGGCCGCTGCGTCGGCGGCCGCAGGGGACACGCCGGCGAGTGCGAGCCGCTGAGACCCGATCAGACGTTGACCCCGAAATACTTCCGGCTCAGCGCCTTCGTGAACTCGAACCGGCCCGCGACGAAGGTCGCGACGAAGCAGACGTCGTCGGGCTTCGCCGGATTCGTGATCAACGCGACATAGACCCAGCCGCTGCCCGGCTTGGCCCAGAGGACGATGCCGTCGGGCATGATGCCGGTCTGCGCCGCTGCCGGGTAGCGCTTGAGCAAGGCCGCAGCGACTTCGGCGGCGTCGCTCTCCTCCAGACTGCCCCGGCGCTCGCCGCTGGCGAAGCGGATCGGCGACGAGGCATCGACACAGCTTTCGATCGTCTCGACGGCGGCCGCGGAAAATCCCGCTCCGCTCGCAGCCTTGGCGGCCAGCGCAACGAAGGCGAGCAACGCGGCGGCGAGCTTCGCGCACCGGTGCCACCGGATGGGAAGGGGCGGCAGCATGACCATAGCGAGCGGATTGTCCGCCCGGTCGGCGTCCGACATGCCGACCCGCTCAACCCGTGTTGCGCAGCCCCGCCGCCAGTCCGTTGATCGAGATGTGGATGCCGCGCCGCACCCGCTCCAGGCTTGGATCGTCGTCGCGGCGATGCCGATAGCGCCGCATCAGCTCGACCTGCAGGTGGTTGAGCGGGTCGAGGTAGGGAAAGCGATGCTCGATCGAGCGTGCCAGCGCCGGGTTGGAGGCGAGCCGGTTCTTCTCGCCGGTGATGAGGGCGAGCGCGTCGTCGGTGCGTTGCCACTCGGCCTCGATGCGGGCGAAGATGCGCCGGCCGAGCTTCTTGTCCTCGACCAGGTCGACGTAGCGCGCGGCGATCGCCATGTCGCTCTTGGCGATGACCATGTCAAGGTTGGAGACCAGCGTGGCGAAGAACGGCCATTCCCTGGCCATGCGCTGCAACAAGGAAACGCGCGCCCCGCGCTCGCCGAGCTCGCCGAGAAAGGCCTCCACCGCCGAGCCGAAGCCGTACCAGCCGGGCAGGGCGACGCGGCACTGGCCCCAGCTGAAGCTCCAGGGGATCGCGCGCAGATCCTCGATCGCCCGAGTCGCCTTGCGCGAGGCCGGCCGCGAGCCGATGTTGAGCTCGGCGATCTCGCGGATCGGCGTGGCGCTGAAGAAGTAGTCGGCGAAGCCCGGCGTCTCGTAGACCAGGCCGCGGTAGGCCGCCATGCTGGCGTCGCTGAGCAGGCGCGCCGCATCGATGAAGCTCTTCGGCGCGCTCTTGGTCGGCTGCAGCAGCGTCGCCTCGAGCGTCGCCGCGACGAGGGTCTCGAGGTTGCGCCGGCCGATCTCGGGCTGCGCGTACTTCGAGGCGATGACCTCGCCTTGCTCGGTGAGTCGGATCTGCCCGTTCACCGTACCGGGCGGCTGCGCCAGGATCGCTTCGTAGCTCGGCCCGCCGCCGCGCCCGACCGTGCCGCCGCGGCCATGGAACAGGCGCAACGTGATGCCATGCGAGGCGCGCAACTCGGCGAAGACTTCGACCAGGGCGATCTCGGCGCAGTACAGCTCCCAGCTGCTCGTCAGCGCGCCGCCGTCCTTGTTGCTGTCGCTGTAGCCGATCATGACGTCCTGCTCGGCGCCCGAGCGCTGCAGCATCGCGGCGATGCCCGGCAGCGCGTAGTACTCGCGCATGATGGTCGCGGCGCGCTGCAGGTCGCCGATCGTCTCGAACAGCGGCGAGACGATCAACGCCGTGCTCGCGTGATCGTCGAGCGTGCCTCGCACAAGACCCGCTTCCTTCAGCAACACCAGCACCTCGAGCAGGTCGCTCACGCTTTCGGTGTGCGAGACGATGTAGTGGCGGATCGCCTCGCGGCCATAGCGAGCGAGCATCGTCGCCGCCGCCTCGAAGATCGCCAGCTCGCTCAGGGTCGCCGCGCTGTAGGCAGTGGCGCGCTCGCTGGCGACGACGCGCAGCGGTCGCGCGTCGGCGAGCAGGCCGAGCAGACAGGTGCGGCGCGCGCTCTCGTCGAGCGCCGCGTAGTCGGGCTCGAGTCGCGCCACCTCGAGCAGCTCGGCGACGACGGCCTCGTGCTTGTCGGAGCTCTGGCGCAGATCGACGGTGGCGAGATGAAAGCCGAATACCTGCACCGCGCGCATCAGCGGCGCCAGGCGCGGCGCGATCAGCGCCGCGGCGTGATGCTGGCCGAGCGACGCTTCGATCGTGCGCAGGTCGGCGAGCAGCTCGTCGGCGCTGGCGTAGACGGTGCTCGGCGCCACGGCATGACGCAAAGCCTCGGTGCCGGTGAGGGCGTGCAAGGTCGCCGCCAGTCGCGCATAGACGCCGATCAGGACGCGCCGGTAGGGCTCGTCCTCGCGATGCGCGCTGCGGTCGCCGGAGGCGTCGGCGAGCGCCTGCAGGGCCGGCGACACGGCCGAGAGAGTCGCCGAGTTCGAGAGCTCCGCGCCGAGCTCGTGCACCTGCGTCAGGTAGTGGCGCAGCGCGGTTTCGCTTTGCCGCGCTAAGGCCGTCGCGAGCGTGTCGGCGCTGACGAAGGGGTTGCCGTCGCGGTCGCCGCCGATCCAGTTGCCCATGCGAAAGAAGCTCGCGATCGGAAAGCCGGGCAGGGCTTCTTCGACCTCGCGGTAGAGCAGGGGAATCTGCGTCAGGAAGGTGGCGCGGTAGTAGCTCAGCGCGTTCTCGATCTCGTCGTCGACGGTGAGCTTGGCGGTGCGCAGCATGCGCGTCTGCCAGAGCTGCGTGACGCGGGCGCGGATCAGCGAAACGTTCCGTGCCAGCTCGCGCTCGGGTGCGTCTACGCCGCGCGCCGCGAGCAGCTCGGCGATGGCGCGCTCGGCGTCGAGGATGCTCTTTCTCTGAACCTCGGTCGGATGCGCGGTGAGCACCGGCGAGATCCAGGCGTGGGCCAGCGTCTCGGCGATGCGGTCGGCGGCGATGCCGCGCCGCGCCAGCCGCTCGAAGGCGCCCTGCAGCGAGCCGCGCTGCAAATGGCCCTGCCGCTCGTGCACGGCGCGGCGGCGCAGGTGATGCCGGTCCTCGGCGATGTTGGCCAGGTGCGAGAAGTAGCTGAAGGCGCGGATCACGCTCACCGTGCGGTCGCCCGACAGGTTCGTGAGCAGGCGGTCGAGGTCGCGGCCGGCGCGCGCGTCGCGCTTGAGGCGATAGGCGACCGAGAGCTGGCGCACCCGCTCGACCAGGTCGAACGCCTCCTTGCCTTCCTGCTCGCGGATGACGTCGCCGAGGATGCGGCCGAGGAGACGGATGTCGTCGACCAGCGGCTGGTTCTTGGCCGCGGCGTCGGCGGCGCTGGTCGCGGTTTTTTTCCGAGGCATCGCCGCGATGATGCAGGAGATGTGCCTGCTAGGATGGGCCGATGCCCGAAAACGTCGTCATCGCCACCCGCGAAAGCCGCCTCGCCCTCTGGCAAGCCGAGCACGTCCGCGCCCTGCTCGAAGGCCGCTTCGGCGACGCCGTTTCGCTGTTGCCGATGACGACCCGCGGCGACCAGATCCTCGATCGCTCACTGGCCGGGGTCGGTGGCAAGGGCCTGTTCGTCAAGGAGCTCGAGAACGCGCTCGAGGACGGTCGCGCCGACCTCGCCGTGCATTCGCTCAAGGATCTGCCGATGGACCTGCTGCCGGGCTTTGCGCTGGCCGCGGTGCTCGAGCGCGAAGACCCGCGTGACGCCTTCGTGTCGAGCCGCCATGAGACGCTCGAGGCGTTGCCGCAGGGCGCGACCGTCGGCACCTCGAGCCTGCGCCGCGTCGTCCAGCTCAAGGCCTTGCGTCCCGACCTGCGCGTCGAGCCCTTGCGCGGCAACCTCGACACGCGGCTGCGCAAGCTCGACGAAGGCCAGTACGACGCGATCGTGCTGGCGGTCGCCGGCCTGGTCCGGCTCGGTCTCGCCGACCGCATCCGCGCCCATTTCGACACCGCGCAAATGCTGCCCTGCGCCGGCCAGGGGGCGCTCGGCATCGAGACGCGCAGCGATGCGCCGGCGCTGAACGAGCGCCTGGCGACGCTGACGCACCGGCCGACCTGGCTCGCCGTGCTCGCCGAGCGGGCGGTGTCGCGCGCCCTCGGCGGCAACTGCAGCGTGCCGCTCGCCGCCCATGCCACCTGGCGCGGCGCGCGGCTGCACGTTCGCGCCGTCGTCGGCCACCCGGAGCGGCCCGACGCGCCGCTGCTGCAAGCCGCTGCCGAAAGCGAGGGCGCTGACGGGCGCGCCGCTGAGGCCCTGGGCACGGCCGTCGCCATGGATCTGCTCGCGCGCGGCGCCGCCGCCTACCTTGTCGCCGGCGCGACGGCCGAGCCGTCGTCGGCCTCGTCCTGAGCGGAGCGCGTTTGCCGCGCGTCATCGTCACCCGGCCGGCAGCGCAGGCCGCGTCGTGGCGCGACCGGCTCGCCGCGCGCGGCATCGACGCCGTCGCCGTGCCGCTGATCGAGATCGGCGCCGCGCCCGACTCCGGCGCGCTGCGCGCCGCCTGGGCGGGACTGCCGGCGCGGCAACTCGCCGTCTTCGTCAGCGCCAACGCGGTGTTGCAGTTCTTCGCGGCGCGGCCCGCTCAGGCCGCGTGGCCGATGACGCTGCTCGCCGCCGCGCCCGGCCCCGGCACGGCCGAAGCCTTGCGCGCCGAAGGCATCGCCTCGGCATCGATCGTCGAGCCGGCCGTTGCCGCGCCGCAGCTCGATTCCGAGGCCTTGTGGGAGCGCCTCTCGGCGCATGAATGGCGAGGCGCCCGGGTCCTCATCGTGCGGGGCGACGGCGGCCGCGACTGGCTGGCCGAGCGCCTCGCCGAGGCCGGCGCCGAGGTCGAGACGGTGGCCGCGTACACACGGCTGGTGCCGCGCCCCTCGGCCGAGACGCGGCGCCGCATCGATGCCGCGTTCGCCGACCCGGCCGGCCACGTCTGGCTGTTCAGCAACTCGGAGGCGATCGCCAACCTCGAGTTGGTCGCCGGCCCGGCGCGGGCCGGCGGCTCGCGCGCCATCGCCACCCATCCGCGCATCGCGGCGCGGGCGCGACAGGCGGGCTTCACCACTGTCCGGGAGGTGGCGCCGGGCTTCGACGCGGTGGTCGACTGCATACAATCGATGCAACCGTGAACGACGCTTCTTCGCCCGCCGCCGAGCCTCGAACCGTCGTCTCCGCGCCCGCCCCCGCGGCGCACCGCCGCTCGCTGCTCCGTCGACTGGCCGGCCTTGTCGTATTGCTGCTGGCGGCGCTTTCCATCGCCGCGCTCCTCTTCGCCTGGAGCGCCGACCAGCGCGTGCGCAGCAGCGAGCGCGACTTCGCCAGGCGGCAGCAGGACAACGCCGACCGGGTCGCCGAGGCGACCTTGCTCGCCCGCCAGGCGCAGGACGGCATGCGCGAAGCGACCGCCAAGGTCGCCCTGCTCGAAGCCCGTCTCAACGAGGTGGCGCTGCAGCGCGGCCAGCTCGAGGATCTGATCCAGTCGGTGGCTCGCTCGCGCGACGAGAACCTGGTCGCCGACATCGAGTCGGCGATGCGCGCGGCAATGCAGCAGGCGGCGCTGACCGGCACCGCCGAGCCGCTGCTCTCGACGCTGCGGCAGAGCGACGAGCGCCTGGCCCGCTCCAACCAGCCGCGGCTCGAGTCGGTGCGGCGGGCGATCGCGCGCGACATCGATCGTGTCAAGGCGGCCAGCGTCGCCGACGTGGCGACGCTCTCGATCAAGGTCGACGAGGCGGTGCGCATGATCGACGAGCTGCCGCTGCTCTCGGCCGCCGAGCCGCGCCGCGATTTCGGCGCCGAGGAAAAGCCGGCGGAGGTGGCGGCGCGCCCGGCGGCAGCGGCGTCGGCGGCCGATGCGATGGGCGACTGGCTGTCGCGCGAGCTGGCCCACGTCGGCCGCTTCATCGCCGACAACGTCTGGTCGGAAGTCCGGTCGCTGGTGCGCATCACGCGCATCGATCAGCCCGAAGCGATGCTGGTCGCGCCCGACCAGGCCTTCTTCCTGCGCGAGAACCTCAAGCTGCGCCTGCTCAACGTGCGCCTGGCGCTGATGGCGCGCCAGTTCGGCGTGGCGCAGACCGACCTCAAGTGGGCGCAGGGTGCGGTCGAGCGCTACTTCGACCGCAGCGCCAAGCGCACGCAGATCACGGCCGACCTGTTGCGCCAGGTCGCCCTGCAGTCGCGCCAGTCGGGCGTGGCGCGGCCCGACGACACGCTGGCCGCGCTCGCCGCTGCCGGCGGCGCGCGTTGAAATGAGACCCCCAACGCTCTCTTCGTTCGCTGCCCCCGTGGGGGCTTCGGCGCCCTTGGGGCGGCCCGGCGGGCGCTGAAATGAGGCCCCCGCGCTCTCTTCGTTCACTGCCCCCCGAGGGGGCTTCGGCGCCCTTGCGATGCGCCTGACGATCTGGTTCGTGTTGCTGTTCGCCGTCGCCGTGGTCGCGGCGGCGACGCTCGGCACGAACGATGGCCTGGCCTCGTTCTACTGGGGCGCCTGGCGGCTCGATGTGTCGCTCAACCTGTTCCTGCTCGTGCTCATCGGCACCTGCTTTCTCATCGTCACCGTGATCCAGGCGCTCAACGCGCTGGTCGGTCTGCCGCGACGGGCGCGTGAATGGCGCGTCGCGCGTCGCGACCGGAGTGGCCAGGCGGCCTTGCGCGACGCCTTGGCACAGTACTTCGGCGGTCGGTACACGCGGGCGCAGAAGTCGGCACAGCGCGCGCTCGCGATCCAGATCGAGACGCCAGAGCTGGCGCAGGACAACGAGTTCACCGTGCTCTCGCACCTGCTCGCCGCCGGCAGCGCGCATCGCCTGCAGAACCGGGCGGTGCGCGACGACGAGTTGCACCGTGCCCTCGAGATCGCGCGCTTTCGCCCGGCGGCGCGCTCGGCCGAAGAGGGCGCGCGCCTGCTTGCCGCCGAATGGGCGCTCGACGATCGCGACGCACCGCGGGCAATGCAGCTGCTCTCCGAGCTGCCGCTCGGCGTGGCGCGCCGCACTCACGCGCTGCGCCTGAAGTTGCAGGCGGCGCGGCTCGGCCGCCAGGCCCAGGAGGCCTTGAAGACGGCGCGGCTGCTCGTCAAGCACCAGGGCTTCTCGCAGACCGCCGCAGTCGGCCTGTTGCGATCGCTCGCCTTCGAGGCGCTCGACACGGTGCACGACCTCGACCAGCTGCGTCGCCTCTGGAACGGTCTCGACACCGCCGATCGCCGCGATACCTTCGTCGCCGCGCGCGCCGCGACGCGTGCCACTGCGTTCGGCGCCGCCGAGGAGGCGCGGCTCTGGCTGCGCCCGTTCTGGGAGCGCATGACCGAGCTCGGCAGCGAAGAGCGCGACGCGGTCGCCGAAGCCCTGGCTGGCGCCACCGCCGGCATCGGCGCCGAGTGGCTGCCGCGCCTGGAGTCGGCCTGCCTCGCCTTGCCGCGCGACGGCAGCGTCGCGCTGGCCGCCGGCAGCGCGCTCGCTGAGCGCGGCCTGTGGGGCAAGGCGAGAACGCTGCTCGAGCAGGCCGGCGGCGACGCGGCGCTCGCCGCCGCGCCGCGCCGCAGTGCCTGGATCGCGCTGGCCGAGCTGGCCACGCGCGAAGGCGACGCGGCCAGCGCCGCACGCTGCTACGAGGCGGCCGCCCGCCTGGTCTGACGAGGGTGCGCTGCTATACTTTTGGGTTCGGGCGGCTGTAGCTCAGCTGGATAGAGTACTTGGCTACGAACCAAGGGGTCGTGGGTTCGATTCCTGCCAGCCGCACCATTCAATCGATGTTGGAAGCGACGCCCCTCCGGGGGCGTTTTGCTTTGTGTCGTGGCCGTTGAAGGCTGCGGCGAAGGCATGTCTCTTGCCCATGAACGATGCGCAAGTCGCGCGTAGCGGAGGACTCGACGATGGCTAGCAATCCAACTCCGCTCCAGCGAGACACCGGCGGCCGAGCCGCGAAGGACGACCCGCCGAAGCCGACGCCGGGTACGGCCGACAAGCCGGCCGGCAAGCCCGCGCAGAAGGGGCCGCTGGATCGCCCCGAAAAGTCCTAGGTATGAAAAAGCGCCCGCGTGTGGCGGGCGCTTTCATCCAGGCGAAGCTCAGTGGCTGGCGCGATCCCAGGCGTCGCGCGTGGCGTTCTTTGCGCGATCCCATGTCAGGCTCGACTTGCCGCGCACCTTGTCCCAGTCGCGTGCCAGGTCCGGCTCGATCTCGTCGAAGCTGTGCCCGTGGCCGGTGTGGGTGCGGTACGAGGTGACGCCATACGCATAGGCCGGCCCGAAGTCGTCGTACGTGGCGTCGCCCGCGTAGGGACGCGCCTTGTAATTCTCGCGCCAGTACGCGTCTTCGCGCGTCGGGTCGATCGACTCGGCGACGCCCTTGCCGGCGAGGCCGCCGACGATGGCGCCGACCGCCGCACGGACCACCGTGCCGACCGGGCCGGCGACGGTGCTGGTCGCGGCGCCCGCGGCGGCGCCGCCCAGCGCAGCGCCGATACCCGTGCCGACCGGATGCGAGCCGGGCGCGCCGTTGATCGGGTCGCGATTGGCATCGGTGCCCTTGAGCTTGTCGAGCATATCCATAGATCTTGTCCTGTGAGTGGGTTGAGATTCATCCCCGGGTGTGATGGCGTCGAGGAAGCGCCGTCAGCTTAGGCAAGGCACCCTTCCCGGGCTACAAAAGGACGGCCGAATCGCGCTACGAATCCTTGCCGACGATGGGTCGGCGGTGGCCTACACCGGGCGGTCGCCCCGCTAGGCATCCCCTAAGCACCCGGCGCAGCGTCGACCTCGTCGGTGACGAGCTGGCCGGCCTCGAACGACACCGGCGCCGCGTCGGCCTCGAAGCTCACGCCGATCGGATCGCGACCGGCTTCGATCTCCTGCAGCTGGCGTTTGAGCAGACGACGCAGCATGCTGATGCCGCGGTCGCTCGTCGCCAAATGCTCTTCGGAATGCAGCGTGATCGACCCCTGGCCGACCTGCGCTTCGTAGTCGTTGGGCCTTGCTCGTCTTTCGTCCGGCGTCAGCTCGGCCCAGCGTCTGACCGTCGGCGCGTCCTTGCCGCGCGGCAGCATGACGCCCTTCTGCGTGACGCGGCCGGCGGTGTATATGCGGTAGTGCGTGTCGTCGATCGGGATGGTCCAGCCGATCGTCTCGACGCGGCCGAACTTGCCGACGTGCGGGTTGGGCACGACACGCAGGGTCGGCATGCAGACCTCGGTGACGCGCTTGAACTGCTGCCCGTTCGGCAGGCTGCGGTGCGAGACGACCTTGACGCCGAGCGGCGAGTACTCGAACTTCACGTCCGGCATCGTGTTCATGGTCGGCGTGAACTGCGTGCCGCTGAAGCTGCCGTGCAGGATCGGCACGTGGAACGGATCGACCACGTTCTCCCAATGCTGCAGCCAGTTGCAGGGCACGATCACGGCGCCGCCGCTGCCGATGCTGGTGTCGTCGGTGTCGAGGAACTCGCCCTCGTCCATCACCTCGAGACAGTCGTAGCGCGGCAGCACCGGCATCTTTTCGGGCGGCCCCATGAACGCGAAGATCAGGCCGTAGTGTTCCTTCAGCGGATACCAGGGCTGGCGCAGCCTGGCGCGGTGCATGCCGCCGCCCGGTTCGCAGGGCTGGTCGAGGCAGCGTCCTTCGATGTCGAAGAGCCAGCCGTGATAGCAGCAGCGGATGCCGGCTTCTTCGACGCGGCCGTTGTAGAGCGTCGTGCCGCGATGACAGCAGCGCGAATGGACGAGGCCCGGGCGGCCCTGGCCGTCGCGAAAGAGGACGAGATCCTCGCCCAGC
>JANXWR010000141.1 GCA_025351025.1 Burkholderiales bacterium
GCACAAAGTCGATCGTGGCACCGGCCCGGTCGACGGCCCGGTACAGGTATCTCCACTGGCCGCTGACTTTGATGTAGGTTTCGTCCATTCGCCAACTCATGCCTACAGGGCGTTTGCGCCGGCGAAACACGGCCGCCAGCACCGGCAGGATCTTGATCGACCAGCGATGAACCGTGGCGTGATCAACGAACACGCCGCGCTCGGCCATCATCTCTTCAATGTGGCGCAGGCTCAGCGGGTAGGCTGCGTACCAGCGCACGCAGACCAGCATCACCTCCAACGGGTAGTGCATCCGCTTGATCACCTTGCGCACCGCCTCGATCATCCCCGTCACCCCGTGGTCAGCTTCGGCTCAGGTTACCAGCGCCGGCTTATTGCGACAGAACGTTTGAGGGCGCTATGACCATCATTCGCCTTGATTGCAATGACCCCTTGATCAAAGTGAACTGGCCCCCGAAAAGTGGACGCCACGAGGTCTGTTAGTTTTGACCTTGTGGAGGACATATGAAGGCAGGACCAGATCGGCGGTACACGCCCGAGTTTCGGGACTTGGCGGTGAAGCAGGTGATCGAGGGCGGGCGGGCGGTTGCGGCCGTTGCGCGTTCGTTGGAGATGTCGAACAAATCGCTGGCCAACTGGGTGTACCGGGCGCGCAAGGGCCAGGAGCTGGTCAAGCGGGCGCCGGCGCAGCCGGTGTCGGAGCTCGAGGCCGAGGTGAGCCGACTGCGGCAGGAGAACGCCAAGCTCAAGCTCGAGAAGGAGATTTTAAAAAAGGCAGCAGCGTACTTTGCCAGGGAGTCGATGTGAAGTACGCGTGGATTGAAAAGCATCGACGAACCTATGCGACGACGATGATGTGCGAGCTGCTCTCGGTCTCGCGCAGCGGACTCAACGCCGCAGGCGTCCGAGCGCCTTCGAAGCGCGCGAACGACGACGAGCAGTTGGTCCGGCAGATTCGGGACGCGCAGGGCAGACATCGGGGCCGGTACGGCCGGCGCCGGATGACCACCGAAATCAGCGAGGTGCAGGGGCGCGCAGTCAATCACAAGCGCGTCGCACGCGTGATGCGAGAGCATGGGCTGCAGAGCCAGAAGCGGCGGCGCTTCCGCGTGGTGACGACCGACTCGAAGCACGCGCACCCGGTGGCACCGAACGTCCTGGGGCGCGACTTCAAGGCGACGGCGCCGAACCAGAAGTGGTTGGCCGACATGACCTTGTATCTTGGAGTGGTGGCGAGTAGCTCTCGCCACTGAGGCGGGGACAGCACGAACATGACTTGAGGCATAGAGCCTGGTACGTAGATGCGGCGCCCCGCCTCACCTTTGCGCCAGTTGGAGATCGGACGGTAGCGAAGGCCTCGCCCTCGGCGATGAGCCTGCATTTACAAGGTAGATCGGCCCGAGGGGCATGGCGCGCCACAACCCAGGAGGCATGAATGCGTTACTTTGGAATCGATGTATCTCGCGGCCGGCTCGACTGCGCCGTGGTCGACGAGAGTGGTCAACGTGCCAAGCGGCCACGAAATTTTGCGAATGACACGGACGGCGTGCGCGATCTGTTGGTCTGGATTGCCAGCGTCGATCCCGACGAGCCCCGGCACGCCGTCCTGGAGGCGACGGCCGCGTATCACGAGCTGGTGGCCACACAGCTTCACCACCATGGGGTGGTGGTGTCGGTCGTCAACGCGGCAAAGGTACGCTCGCTCGCCAAGGGGCTTGGCATGCTCAACAAGACCGACCAGCTCGATGCCGTCATTCTCGCCCAGTACGGCCGACTGGCACGACCCAGGCCGTGGCAGCCAACCGAGCTGCACCTGCAGCAGTTCAACGCAATGTTGATGCGCCTGGACGCGCTGGAGGCGAATCTTCGGCGTGAACTCAACCGACACGAGCAAGAAAGCTTGCGTGGCACGAGCCCGTGCGTCCTTGATTGCCTGCTCGAGACGATCGCGTTTCTTCGCGGCCAGTGCACCGCGATGCGTAAGGCAATCAACGCGCATATCCGGGTGAACGAGCCGCTCAAGGCGACGATCGAGCGGTTGCGTTCGATCCCTGCGGTCGGCGAGAAGACCGCCAACCGGATGGCGGTCGTGCTTGGCGTCAACACCTTCACGAGCGCCAAGGAGGCTGCGGCGTTCCTCGGCCTGGTTCCGGTTCACACCGAGTCGGGTGTCAGTGTGCATGGGCGGCCACGGCTCTCCAAAGCCGGCAATCCTCGGATACGGGCGTCGCTGTACATGGCGGCGGTCGTCGCCAAACGGATCAACCCGGACGTGAAGGACCTCTACGATCGACTGTGCACGGGAGGCAAATCGAAGATGGCGGCGCTCGGCGCGTGCATGCGCAAGCTCGTTCACATCTGTTTCGGCGTTGAAAAGTCGGCGCGCTTCTACGTCCCAGCGGTTGCGCGCACTGTTTCGAATTGATCTGGTGGAATCGGCCGCACTGCAGGGTTATCCACCGGCGGCGTGGCGCACGCCACGCAGACGCCGACGGTGGGTAACCCGTGTTTATCGCGTCAATGGGGCGCCGGAGCACTTGACATTCAAGACGGTATCTACGTGGTCCGCTGTCCGGCATTCGCATGGCGACGGATGTGCTGGTCATGCCGACACTCGCGGAAACGAAGCGGATGCAGGTGGCGATGCGAATCCGACGGGCATCGGAAGTCATTGGTCGCCTAACGAGCGATCTGATCGAATACACCCGAAGCCGGCTCGGCCGGGGAATCCCGATTGAGCGTTCCGCCTGCGATCTGCTCGTGCTTTGCGAAGAGACGCTGGACGCCGTCAAAGGCACTTATCCCGAGCAGCAGTTCGTGAATCAGTTTTCCGGCGATCTCCGACTCGAGCTCGACACCGCAAGAATGCAACAGGTGCTCTTCAACCTTCTTCACAACGCCGTTCAGCACGGCGACCGAAGCCTTCCCGTCGCCCTATACGTTGCTGGCGAGGAAGACGAAGTGGTCTTGAACGTGGCGAACTTCGGAACGCCCATTGCGCCCGAGGAGATGCAGGCAATTTTCGAGCCTCTGGTCTCGATGCCTCTGTCCGGGGTTGCACAGCACGAGCGCTCGCGTACGAGTCTGGGGCTCGGGCTCTTCATTGTCCGAGAGATCGTCCATGGCCACCAAGGCACTATTTCCGTTAACTCAGCGGCCGACACGGGTACCGTGTTTACTGTTCGCTTGCCCCGTCTTCATTCTTAGAGTGCGACCCAGCGTGCCGATACGGTAGGGAGGACGCCCTTGTCGGAGGGCAAGTGCATGCGATCGTTAGTTCGCTTTGGGATCGAGAGCGGTCGGATGAAGATCGTCCGGAAATCCGTCGGCGTGCCCGTATCGTCACGCCATGCTCTCCCCACCACTCCAACGCCCCGACCGGTTCGTCGACGCGCAATCCCCGGTCTACCCGTCCGTTCTCGCCGAGCTCGGCGCGGCCCGCAAGACGAGCCACTGGATGTGGTTCATCTTTCCGCAACTCAAGTCCCTGGGCCGCAGCGGCACCGCGAAGTTCTACGGCCTCGAAGACCGCGCTGAAGCCGCCGCCTACTGGCGGCACCCGGTGCTCGGCGAACGGCTGCGCCAATGCACGCGGCTTGTGCTGGCGACGCGCGACAAGTCCGCGCACGACATCTTCGGCTCGCCCGACGACCTGAAGCTCCGTTCCTGCATGACGCTGTTCGACGCCGTCGCGCCGGACGAGCCGGCGTTCCGCGAGGTGCTGCAGCGCTTCTACGCCGGCGAGCCCGATGCGGTGACGCTCGCGGAGCTGCGCCCATGACGCCGCGACGGCGCTCTCGCCCGTGCCTCGGCCGACGACGGCTGCTGCAGCTCGCCGGCCTGCCGTTCGTGCCCGGCGCGATGTGGCCGGCTTCGACTTCCGCCGCAGCCACGGCGGCACCGGCGCTGATGCCCCGCGTTCGCCCCGGCGACGCCGGCTGGCCTTCGGCGAGCCGCTGGCAGGAGCTCGCGCGCCAGGTCGGCGATGCCTTCGTCGCGGTCCGCTCGCCGCTCGAGGCCTGCCGGCGCGCGCCCGCCGCAGATGACTGCGCGCGTCTCTTCAAGTCGCTGAAGAACCCGTATTTCCTCGGCGACGACGCGGCGCTGACGCAGACGCTCGGCTGGGTCGACGCCTGGACCTCGCAGCCGAGCGTCCATGCGGTCGCGGCGCGCCGCACCGCCGACATCGTCGCGGCCGTGAACTTCGCGCGCGAGAACCGGCTGCGTCCTGTCGTCAAGGGCGGCGGCCACAGCTACCAGGGCACGTCCAACGCTGCCGATTCGCTTCTGATCTGGACCCGTCGCATGAACGAGGTCCGCCTGCACGACGCCTTCGTCGCCGAGGGCTGCGAGGGCACGCCGCCGAGCCGCGGCGTGAGCGTCGGCGCCGGCGCGCTCTGGTCGCACGTCTACGACGCGGTGACGTCACAAGGCGGCGGCTACGTGCAGGGGGGAGGCTGCATGACGGTCGGCGTCGCTGGCCTGGTTCAGAGCGGCGGCTTCGGCAGTTTCTCGAAGGCCTTCGGCACCGCCGCGGGCAATCTGCTCGAGGCCGAAGTCGTCACCGCCGACGGCGAAGTGCGCATCGCCAACGCACGGAAGAACCCGGATCTCTTCTGGGCGCTGAAGGGCGGTGGCGGCGGCGCCTTCGGCATCGTGTCGAGCCTGACGCTGCGCGTGCATCCCTTGCCCGAGACCTTCGGCGCGGTCAACCTGACTGTGAAGGCGACGTCGCCGGCGGCATTTCGCCGCCTCATCGGCATGACGCTCGACTTCTGCGCGCAGAGCCTGGTCGGCCCGCACTGGGGCGAGCAGCTGCGCTTTCGCGGCGACGACACGCTGGTTGTGTCGATGGTGTTCCAGGGCTTGAGTCGCGGTGAGGCGGTCGCCGTCTGGCAGCCCTCTCTCGACACGCTCGGCGCGGCTGCGGACCTGCACGTCGAGTTCTCGCCGCTGAAGATCGTCTCGACCTCGGCGCGCGAGTTCTGGTCGCCGACGCTGGTCAAGCGCGTGCTCGGCTTCATCGCCTCCGACGACCGCCCCGGTGCGCCGCGGGGCAACGTCTTCTGGCCGGGCGACCAGGGCCAGGCCGGACAGGTTCTGCATGGCTACGGCTCGACCTGGCTGCCGAGAGCCCTGCTTCAGCCGGACCGGCGCGCCGCGCTCGGCGACGCCCTCTTCGCCGCGACGCGCCACTGGGGCGTGTCCCTGCACCTGAACAAGGGACTCGCCGGCGCGCCGGCCGAAGCGATCGACGCGGCGCTGGCCACCGCGACCAACCCGGCCGTGCTCGACGCCTTCGCCCTGCTCATCACCGGCGCGCAGGAGCAGCCGGCCTATCCGGGCATCGCCGGCCACGAGCCCGACGTGGCGCTGGCGCGCCGGCGTGCGGTCGCGATCCGCGCGGCGATGGGGGCGGTGCGGCGTGTCGCAGCCGAGGGCGGCGCCTACATCTCGGAGAGCGACTATTTCCAGGCCGACTGGCAACGCGCCTTCTGGGGCGATCACTACCCGCGGCTGCTGGCGGTGAAGCAGCGCGTCGACCCGACGGGACTCTTCTTCGCACACTACGGCGTCGGCAGCGAGCGCTGGAGCGCCGACGGCTTTACGCCGGTCGAGTCCTGAGCGGCCGGGTGGCCGCGGCCGCGGGCCCACAACGCCGACTTTAGTCGAGCGGCTTCGTCAGGTAGACGCCTTCGCGGCCGACGATCGCCACCCGCGCCGGCATGAAGATGGTGCAGCGGTCGCAGGGCGCGCGGATCTCGAGCGGGCCGTCGGTGGCGATCAACTCGCCTTCGTCGAAGGTCTCGAAGCCGATCACCGGGCGCGTGAAGGCGAAGCTCTCGTGCTGGATGACGTGCGTGCGCAGCAGCTCGAAGCGTCGCGGCGGCCTCGCCGCCGGTGTGACTTCGCGGTCGATGAGGCCGAACTGGCCGAGGAAAGCGAGCGCCACCTCGACGGCAAGGTCGGCCGTGGCCTGCTTGAAGTGTTGGCCGCACTCGGCGACCAGCGCCGCACCGGGCGCGTCGGCACCGGCGTGGGCGCCGTGCTGGATGAGCGGTGTGCCCGAGCCCAGGCCCGCCGGCATGACGAGGTGCACCTCCGGCTTCGGCAGCGCGCGCGCCACCGCGGCGTTGCGCTCGTACGCGGGATAGACCCAGAACGGCACCACGTCCTGGCTGGTCGAGTGGATGTCGAGGATGTGATGGGCCGCGGCCACCGCCGGCCGCATCTCGCGCGCGCGGCGTAGCTCGATCGAGTCTTCGCTGCCGTCGAGCCAGGCGCTCGACCAGATGCGGTTCAAGTTGTGCGTGATCAACCGGCTCTCGAAGGGCTGCGCCGCATCGAACGTCCCGTACGCGGCGACGTTGGCGAAGCTCAGCGTCAGCGTGCCGATCTTCGGCCGCACGCCGCTGTCGAGCAGATGGCACACCGCGACCATGCCGCAGAACTCGTTGCCGTGCGTCAGGGCGTTGATCATCACGTGCGGGCCGGGACGGCCGGCATCGAAGCGGTGCACGTAGTCGATGCCGGTGTTGCCGACGCGGTAGGCCGAAAGGTCGCGCGGCGTGACCTCGATGGGGGGCAGGGCGGTGCTCATGAAGGATTGTCGCGCGCGCTCACTCGCGCTCGCGCCCGGGCAGGCTCGCCGATGCCTGATGGCAGGTGCCTTGTACTTTCACTGCAATCCTCCGATGAAGCGGTAGCCGGACGGCTGACCCAGGCTCTGCGCCGAAAGCGCCTTGGCCCGGTACGAGAGGTCGACATAGCGGTCGACGTCGCCGAGCGGGTGCGGCGGCTGTCCGTACTTGAGTCTCAGGGCCAGCACCGTGCGCAGCGCCGCGGGATCGATCTGCAGATCGCGCAGCAAGCCGCCGCGCTCGGCCAGCAGCACCTCGGCCGAGCGCGTGGCGAGCGCCGGTGTCATGTCGCGGATGTTGGCGACGAGCAGCGCCTCGGCCACGCCGCGGTTGGCCGGATCGCGCAGCCAGCGCATGGCGTCGAGGTAGGCGCGCAGAAAGACGACCAGCGTCGCCTCGTGGCTGCGCGCCCAGGAGCGGCGCACCATGCCGCTCGTGCCGAGATAGGGACCCAGCGTGTCGGCGGTGGCGAGGACGCGAAAGCCACGCTCAGTGGCGAGGATGTCGAACGGCGTGCGCAGCAGCGTCGCGTCGTGCAGGCCGGCGAGCAGGCCCTGGAAGCGCAGCTCGGTGGCGCCGCCGCGTACGAAGCTCACGTCCGATTCGGCGAGGCCGTTTTTCTGCAGCAGCTCGCGCAGCACGAAGGCGAAGCCGGTGTTGAGCGAATCGACGGCGAGCTTGCGCTGGCGCAGCGCCGCCATCGTCGTGATCGAGGGCTGGGCGACGACGCTGAGAAAGCCGTTGTCGACGCCCATCACGGCGACGAGATCGGGATCCTGTAGTGGCGGTCCGTCGCCCTGGCCCTCCTGGTAGGCGACCAGGTTGTCGATCGCTGCCAGGGCGAGATCGAAGCGGCCGCTCATCAGTCCGTTGACGAGAAAGCCGGAGCTTGGCGTGTACGACAGCTGCACCGCCAGGCCCTGCTGCTCGAAGAAGCCCTGCCGTTGCGCGACCCAGATCGGCAGGTTCCAGCCGCCGGCGAAGGCGATCACCTTCAGCTCGGTCGGCGCCGGCGCCGCCGCAGGCTGTGCCCGCGAAGCAACGGGCATCGCGACGGCGAGCGCCAACCATGCAACGGCCGCGAGAGTCTTCATGGCATGTCTCCTGGTGGACTCGATTCTGTCGTGATCGCCGGCTGCGCAGTCAGTATTCGCAGCAGCCCTGAAAATGCGCCATGCCCGATGCTTCGACCAAAGTCGTCTACGCCGCCCTGACCGGCAACGTGCTCGTCGCCCTCAGCAAATTCGGCGCCGCATTTCTTTCCGGGTCGAGCGCAATGCTGACCGAGGCGATCCGCTCGGCCGCCGACACCGTCAACCAGGTCCTGCTCCTCGTCGGCACGTGGCGCAGCCGGGCGCGCCCGAGCGCCAGGCACGCCTTCGGCCATGGCATGGAGATCTACTTCTGGACCTTCGTCATTGCCGTCATCGTTCTGCTGGCCGGCGGCGTCGCATCGATCTGGCAGGGGGTGATGCAGGTCGCAGCGCCGCACCCGATCGAGTCGCCGCTGATCAGCCTGGGCGTGCTCGCCCTCTCGGCGCTGTTCGAGGGATCGTCCTGACCTTTGCCTACCGCGAGTACAAGCGCCAGGTGTGCGGCCGCAGGTACCGCGGCCGGCCGGTCGGCGTGTGGCGCTTCATCAAGCTGTCGAAAGATCCCAACCTCTACGAGAGCCTGCTCGAAGACGCGGCCGCTCTTGTCGGCGTCGCCTTCGCCGCGATCGGCGTGGCGGCCAGCACCTACTTCCACGTGCTCTGGGCCGACGGCGCCGCCTCTGTCGCGATCGGCCTGCTCCTGATCGCCGATTCGCTGGTCATCGCCGAATCGACGCGCAGCCTCGTCTCCGGCGAGTCGGTCACGCCCTCGGTGCTCGCCGAGATCCGGCGCCTGCTGAAGGAGAACGCGGAGCTGCCCGTCGTGTCGGAGATCAGGACCCTGCACCTCGGGCCGCGCACCATCCTCGTCGCCTTGACGATCGCGTCCGAGCGTCCGGCAAAGGGCCCGGACTTGGCCTATTGCCTGAAGGACATGGAAGCGAGGGTGCGCGCTGCCGACAAGCGGGTGCGGTTCGTCTACTTCGGGTTCGGCCGAGGATGCAGGCGGATCAAGGAGGCGGCTCGCCCAGGCCGGCGCGGCGAGGCGGCTTCAAGCTGCCCGAAGTGCGGCCATACGCCTCTGCCGAAAGACCAGCGCCTGCCCGCCCAGTGTCCGGCCTGCGGCGTGATCCTCGTCAAGGTCGTGCGACAGGACGGCGCCGGGTGGTCGGCGGTATCTGCTGCGATCGGTCGGCCTGCTACAGCGCGCGCACCGCCTCGGCGCGGCGTTTCATGCGGCCGGAACAGGGGTCGTTCTCGCTGCGCTGGCGTGGGCTGCCTGGGTGCTGAAGACGCAATGGATGCGGCGCGCCGGCGGCGGCCCAGCCTCGCCTTGACGACGCGGGCCTAGCCGCGCCCGACCCAGTCGACGATCTGCGAAGCCTGCGTCGCGCCGGCCTGCCGCTTGACCTCGCGGCCGCCCTTCATCAACAGCAGGGTCGGGATGCTGCGCACCGCGAAGCGCGCCGAGGTGCGCGGGCTGGCGTCGCTGTCGACCTTGGCGAAGAGGGCCCGGCCCTTGAGCTGCGCCGCGGCCTGCGCGAACTGCGGCGCCATCGCATGACAGGGGCCGCACCACTCGGCCCAGAAGTCGACGACGATCGGCAGCTCGGTCTTCGCGATCACCTTGTCGAAGCTGGCGTCGTCGAGCGCCACCGGCGTGGCGGCGAGCAGCTCCTGCTTGCAATGGCCGCAGGTCGGTGCCTCCTGCAGGCGCTCTCCGGAACGCGATTGGTCGTGAGGCAGTGCGGGCAGACGATGAGCATGGTCTCTCGCCCGGCGCTCAGTTGCCGAGCAGGTCGTTGCGTTCCTCGGCGACCAGCCGCTCGAGGATGCGCCGCGACTCGAAGCCGCCCATGTCGATGTTGAGGCGCATTAGGTGCCGATTCGGCTGCTCCGAGAGGTTCTGCTGCTGGCGCTGGAGGATCGCCATGTCTTCTCCGAAGATCGTCGCCTGGCCGCTCCGGATCGTCTCGGTGAGCGCCTTGTCCTCGACGTTGAAATTGCGCGCCATGCCCCAGAAGTACCAGATCGAGGTGTCGGTCTCCGGGGTGATGAAGTCGACGACTATGCTCGAGACCTTGCGCTCGGCGGGCGCCTCGTAGCCGCCATGGCCGGCGTGCGCCACGCCGACCTCGATCATGACGTGGCTGGGCGGCGTGAAGCGGCAGATCTGCCAGCGGTCGACCGGCACGTCGTCGGCGAGGTGGTTGCCGCGCAGCGCTGCGCGCCAAAAAGGCGGCGCCGGGATGTCGTGCATGAAGCGCCGCGTGATCGCCGAGTCGCCCTCGACGCTGGTCACGGGCGCTGCTTCCTCGATCTCGGGCTGGCCGATGCTGGTGGCGTGCACGTAGGTCTCGTGCGTCAGGTCCATCAGGTTGTCGATCATGAGACGGTAGTCGCACTTGACGTGGAAGAGGCCGCCGCTGTAGGCCCACTCCGGGCTTTCGGCCCACGACAGGGGATGGAGCTTGCCCGCATCGGCCTTGGCCTTGTCGCCGGGCCAGACCCAGACGAAGCCGTAGCGCTCCAGCACCGGAAAGGATTTGATCGTCGGCTTGACCCGCTGGCCCGGCATGCTCACGCACTTGCCGTCGCCGCCCATCACCAGCCCGTGGTAGCCGCAGACGATGCGCCCGTCGTCGCGCAGCGCGCCGAGCGAGAGCGGCGCGCCGCGATGCGGGCAGAAATCCTCGAGCGCCGAGGTGGCGCCGCCCTCGGCGCGAAACAGCACCATGCGCTCGCCGCAGATCGTTCGCCCGAGCAGCGTGCCGGCGGCGATCTCGTCGGCCGTGCAGGCGACGTACCACGCGTTGCGAACGTACATGGGCGTCTCCATCGGAGGGGCGCCGCCGGCCATTGCGGCGGCGACATGGAGACTGTTATAGCGCGGAAGCTGCGTGTCAGCCGGCGACCAGGCCATCCATGCGCAGCACCTCGAAGTTCTGGCCTTGCACCTGGCGCAGCTCGCCGACCAGCGTGTTGTTGTCCCAGCGATCGTCGGGGGCGCCGCTGACGAACCAGTTCGAGCCGTTGTCGGCAACGATCATTCCGTAGGTCTTCATCGCCGTCAGCAAGGCGCGCGTCTGCACGCCGAACGACGCCGGAATGACATAGCTCGACTTGAGGCGCACGCGCATGCCCATCGGTGGCAGCGTCGTGCTCAGATTCGACGAGGCGAAGTGCGAGGCCGGCGGCACCCAGGCGCGGCGCGACCGCTGTACCGTGAAGCGCAGGGCGTGGCGGATGCCACCGGGGCCGGCAGCGGCTTCTTCATAGCGGGCGAGGCCGGGAAAGATCGGCAGGCCGGCGGCGTCGGCGCTGGTCCAGCCGGCCGGCGCGGTGGGCCGCACCGTGTCGCTGTCGAGATGGAAGACGGCGCCGCAGGCGGCGGTCCACGAGCCATCGCCGTTCTCGGTGGCGCCGAACAGCTCGTAAAGGCGGTTGTTGTCGCGATCGATCACGAGCACGTGCCGGTCGCCAGTGTTCGATGCCGCCGAGCCGCCTTCGACCGGCGCCGTCAGCGGCACGGGATACGGTCCGGGATCGCTCTCGCTGCCGTAAGCATTGAAGACGATGTTGACGCGCGCCTGCGAGCCGGCGACGACGACGTAGGGAATGCCGATCGGCGCGCCGCTCAGGAGCCCCGCGCCGAAGTCGGGGTGGAGCCCGGTCGCCAGGCCGATGCTGGCAATCAGAGCGTCGGAGGCGGGGTCGACCGGCGCCGTGCTGACGTCGAGGTTCCAGGCGTTGTCGACGGGAAAGGCGATGCTGCCGTTGAGCGCTGCGCCGACGCCGAGGGCGGCCGTCGCGAAGCTGCCGTAGTGCACCGAGGCCGGTGCCGGCGCCGGTGGTGGCGGCGGCGGTGCAGCAGGCGGCGGTGGCGCGGCGGGTGGCGGCGGCGCGGCGGGTGGCGGCGGTGCGGCGGGCGGTGGTGGCGCTGAAGGTGGGGGCGGCGGTGCGCCGGCGACGGGTGTGGGCGCCGGCGCGCTGCCGCCGCCTCCGCAGGCGGCGAGGAAGAGCGCCGACAGCGTTGCCAGCGTCGCGCGGCGGTCGTTCATTTGGAGGGGTACGGGCGCTCGGGCGGGATGACGTATTCGATGTCGCCAGGCGGCCGCCACGTGACCTGCGCTTCTTGCCAGACAGTCGCGCCGTCGCGCGGCTGGGCCGTGCGCAAGCGGTCGTCGTTGCCGCCGTCGACGAGCAGCGCGCTGGCGACCCTGGCTTCGACGAAGCCGGCGAAGAAGGAGCCGAGCAACGGCGCCGCGGCCGATTCCCGCTCGACCCGGTCGGCCGTCGTGCCCAAGTCGGCGCCGGACGCGCCGCGCACGACGACGACCGCGGCATCGGGAAACTCGGCAACGATCGCCTGCATGATCTTTCTGCCGAGAACCTGCGTTTGCGCCTGGTAGTCGGTGATCGTGCGGGTCGGAAACTTCATGTCGTCGGGATAGTGGACGCGCAGGCCGGGCCGGGATGTGCCGTCGATGACGATGCCGACCAGCCCGGCGTCGCGCGCCACCTTGGCAAGCGCCGTGAAGTTGGCGATGACCACCGACCAGTCGTCGAACGCGTCGAGGTCGCGCTGCATCGCCACGACGGCGAAGTTGTACCTGAGCTGCGTCGGCTTCAGCGTATAGAGCGGTTGCAGGTCGGCGGCAATGGCTCTCGCGCTGACCGGCGTGCCCCGGGCGAGCAGATCGCCGGTCGTGGGCAGGCGCAGGAACACTCCGTCAACTTCATCGACCGCGGCCTCGCTTGCCGCCAGCCGATCGCGAAAACCGGCCGGCGTCAGGACGAGCGGCGCCCGCGCGTGCAGGACGACCATCTTGCTGCTGCGGAACTGCGCGTAGAGCGCGCTGCCGCCTTGCGGTCCCGGCCCGGCCGGGTAGCCGACACCCGTGTCTTCGGTCCCGCGGCTGCCGCTGGCGCCGTTGCAGGCGGCGACGACGGCAACCACCACCACCATCAGCAACACCCTGGTCGTCACGCCGTTCTCCCGCTGTGTCCGAGCGGGAAACTTTGCCAGCGGGGTGCAGCCGGATTTGTAAGGCCTTTGTAAAGGCTCGGGCGGGGCGCAACGCCTCGGCACCGTCCATCAGTTCGATGGGCGCAAAAGGACGACGAAACGCGCCCCTGCGCCGCGAAGCCTCGTCAATTTGCGCTGAGGCGGCGCGCTGACCGCCCCGCGCTGCCGGTCAGCTGCCCGAGCGGCGGATCAGCGCCATCAGCCCGAACAGCACTGCGCCGGCCGTCGCCACGCCGAGCGCGGCGCGTGCCGGATCTTCCTTGGCATAGCTGGCGACGGCGTCGAGCTGCGGCTTTAGCCGCTCGACCACCGGCGCCGCCTGCTCGCGCAGGTTGGCCCAGGTTTCGGCGACGCTGTCGGCCACCTCGCCGGCGCGCTTCTGCGCCGCCTCGACGCGATCCTGGGCGTCGCTGGCGCGCTTGTGCGTAGTGGCGATGGCATCGGTAGCGACGCTGTGCGCGCGGTCGGCGAGGTCGATTGCGGCGTCGCGAATCGCCGCCATGGTGCGGGCCCCCGGGCTCGACGGCCGGCGCGAGCGAGCGAGCAGGGCGATCAGCGCCATCAGTGCCGCGCCCGAGGCCGCGGCGATCAGCACCGCCTTGGTCGGCTCGTTGCGCGCATAGGTCGACACCGCGGCGATCTTCGGCTGGATGCGGTCGACGACGGCGTCGGTCTTCTCGCGCAGCTTTTCCAGGACGCGGTTCGACTCGAGCCGCGCTGTGACGGTCGACTCGTCGTCGTTGGCGAATTCGCTGTCGTGCGTCGGGGCCGAGCCGGCGGGCGTGGCGGTAGTGGTGGTGGTGGACATGGGTGCTTTCCAGCGGAGGTGAAGAGAACGGTTCGATCGGGCGCTGCGCCCACACCCGCAAGTTAGGGCAAGCGCCCCGCCACGTCTGTGGGAAAAGCGGGCAGGACGCGGTAAGACTTTGCTGACGCGCGGACGCAGCGCAGCGACCGGGTGAATATGATGCGGGTTTTCCTTGCACCCAGGCCGGTTTCGAATGTCGATGGTCCAGCTGGCGCTCAAGCGCCCCTACACGTTCATCGTGATGGCTATGCTGATCGTCCTGGCCACGCCGTTCGCATTGCTGAACATGGCGACCGACATCTTCCCGGAAATCAACATTCCGGTGATCTCGATCGTCTGGAACTACAACGGCCTGCCGGCGCAGGAGATGGGCCAGCGGATCGCGGCCCAGAACGAGCGCAGCCTGACGACGACGGTGAGCGACATCGAGCACATCGAGTCGACCTCGCTGGCCGGCATTTCGATCATCAAGGTCTTCTTCCAGCCGACCGCGAACATTCAGACCGCGATCGCGCAGGTCGTCGCCATCGAGCAGGCGCAGGTGCGGCAGCTGCCGCCCGGCATAACGCCGCCGCTCATCATCAAGTACTCTGCCTCGAGCATCCCGGTCGTGCAGATCGGCCTGTCGAGCCCGACGCTGCCTGAGCAGGCGGTGTTCGACACGGCGATCAACACGCTGCGCCCGCAGCTCATCACGATTCCCGGCATCGCCGTGCCCTTTCCCTACGGTGGCAAGAACCGGCTGATCTCGGTCGACCTCGACATGCAGGCGCTGCAGGCGCGCGGCCTCTCGCCGGCCGACGTGGTCAACGCCGTCAACCTGCAGAACCTGATCCTGCCTTCGGGCACCGCCAAGTTCGGCGACACCGAGTACACGGTGAAGATGAACGGCTCGCCCGACGCCATCGCCGGGCTGAACGACCTGCCGGTCAAGACCAGCGGCGGCACGACGACGCTGCTGAAGGACGTCGCCTACGTTCGCGACGGCTTCTCGCCGCAGACCAACATCGTGCGCAAGGACGGCGCGCGGGGCGTGCTGCTCTCGGTGCTGAAGAACGGCGGCGCATCGACGCTCGACATCGTCGCCAACCTGAAGGCGCTGCTGCCCAAGGTGCAGGCGCTGCTGCCGGCGGACGTCAAGCTGACGCTGCTCTTCGACCAATCGATGTTCGTCAAGGCGGCGGTGCAGGGCGTCGTCTTCGAGGCGCTGCTCGCGGCCGGGCTGACGGCGGCGATGGTGTTGCTCTTTCTCGGCAACTGGCGCTCGACGCTGATCATCGCGCTGACCATTCCGCTCTCGATCCTGTCGTCGATCCTGATCCTGCAGATCCTCGGCGAGACGCTCAACCTCATGACGCTCGGAGGTCTCGCGTTGTCGGTCGGCATTCTGGTCGACCAGGCGATCGTCACGATCGAGAACATCGAGCGGCACCTGCACCTCGGCAAGCCGCTCGAAGAGGCGATCAACGTCGGCGCCGGCGAGATCGGCGTGCCGGCCTTCGTCTCGACCCTCTGCATCTGCATCGTCTTCGTGCCGATGTTCTTTCTCTCCGGCGTCGCCCGCTTCCTCTTCGTGCCGCTGGCCGAGGCGGTGGTGTTCGCGATGATCGCCTCCTACATCCTGTCGCGAACCCTGGTGCCCACGCTCGTCATGCTGCTCATGCGCAACTCGCACGGCGACGATGCGGCGCACGCCCGCGGCAAGCCGAACCTGCTGCGCCGCACCTACCTCGCCTTCAACCGCCAGTTCGAGCGCGTGCGCGCCGCCTACACCGCGCTGCTTGCGGCGCTGCTCGAGAAGCGCGCCGTCGACGGTGCCCCCACGCTCGCTTCGCTCACTGCCCCCCGGGGGGGCGCGGCCGGACTTGGGGCGGCCCGGCGCTCGGCCTGTGGCGTGACCTTCCTCGCCTTCTGCCTGCTGTCCTGCGGCCTCTATCCTTTTCTCGGCCGCGACTTCTTCCCGACCGTCGACGCCGGCCAGATCCGCCTGCACATGCGCGCCGCCACTGGCACGCGCATCGAGGAGACGGCGCGCCTCGCCGACGACGTCGAGGTGGCGATCCGCGAGCTGGTGCCGAAGGACCAGCTCGAGACCATCCTCGACAACCTCGGCGTGCCGAACAGCGGCATCAACCTCTCGTACAGCAACGCCGGCACGATCGGCACGCTCGACGGCGAGATCCAGCTCTCGCTGAAGGAAGGGCATCGGCCGACCGCCGAGTTCGTGAGCGCGCTGCGCCGCGAGTTGCCGAAGCGCTTTCCCGGCATCGAGTTCTTTTTCCAGCCGGCCGACATCGTCACGCAGATCCTGAACTTCGGCCTGCCGGCGGCGATCGACATCCAGTTCACCGGCAGCGACATGGACGGCAACGCGGTGCTCGCCGCGCAGCTCGTCAAGAAGATCCGGCAGATTCCGGGCGCCGTCGACGTGCACGTGCACCAGCGTTTCGACGCACCCTCCGTGAACCTGCAGATGGACCGCACCCGCCTGCAGCAGATGGGCCTGTCGGCGCAGAACGTCGGCCAGAACGTGCTCGTGTCGCTGTCCGGAAGCTCGCAGACGGCGCCGGCGTTCTGGCTCAATCCGCAGAACGGAGTCGTCTATTCGATCGCCGTGCAGACGCCGCAATACCGCGTCGATTCGCTCGACTCGCTGCTCAACGTGCCGGTGGCGAGCGGCGGTGCCGTCGCGCCCGGTGCGGCGCAGACGCAGCTGCTCGGCAACCTGGTCGAGGCGACGCCGACCAGCCAGCTCGCGGTCGTCTCGCGCTACAACATCCTGCCCGCGGTCGACGTCTTCGCGAGCGTGCAGGGCACCGACCTGGCGGGCGTGGCGACGCGCGTGCAATCGCTGGTCGACGAGGTGCGGCCCAGGCTGCCGCGCGGCAGCCGCGTCGTCGTGCGCGGCCAGGTGCAGACGATGCAGGCCTCGTTCATCGGCCTCGGCGTCGGCTTGGGCGTGGCGATCGTCCTCGTCTACCTGCTCGTCGTCGTCAACTTCCAGTCCTGGGTCGACGCCTTCATCATCGTTGCCGCCCTGCCGGCGGCGCTCGCCGGCATCGCCTGGATGCTCTTCATCAGCGGCACCACGCTCTCGGTGCCGGCGCTCACCGGCGCGATCATGACGATGGGCGTGGCGACGGCGAACAGCATCCTGCTCGTCTCGTTCGCGCGGCAGCGCCGCGACGAAGGCGCCGCGCCGGCCGAAGCGGCGCGCGACGCCGGCGCGACGCGCATCCGCCCGGTGCTGATGACAGCGCTGGCCATGATCATCGGCATGATTCCGATGGCGCTCGGCATCGGCGAGGGCGCCGAGCAGAATGCGCCGCTCGGCCGCGCAGTCATCGGCGGTCTGGTTTTTGCAACCGTCTCGACGCTCCTGTTCGTGCCGGTCGTCTATGCCGCCATCCACGAGCGGCTGGCGCGCCGCCGGGCCCGTGCCGCCACGCATCGCCGCGAGGGCGGCATGCCCCGCCTGCAGGAGAGTTGAAGCCGATGAGCGAGTCGAACCCTTCGCCCGGGCCGGCGCCGGCACACGCCGCCGAGCCGGCAACCCGCGCCAGCGTCGTGCGCGGCGGCGTCATCGTCGCCGTGGTCGTGCTCGTGCTGCTGGCGCTGGGTGCCGGCCGCATGGTCGTGATGCGCATGGCTAACGCCAAGGTCCTGGAAGACAACGCCGGCGAGCACGCGATCCAGTACGTGAAGACGACCTTCGCCAGGCCCTCGGGCAGCGGCCAGACGCTGGCCCTGCCGGGCACGCTGCAAGGCTTCCAGCAGGCGCCGATCGCGGCGCGCGCCAGTGGCTATCTGAAGCGCTGGACCAAGGACATCGGCAGCCATGTCGACAAGGGCGATCTGCTCGCCGAGATCGAGTCGCCCGAGATCGACCAGCAGCTCTCGCAGGCGGTCGCGGCGCGGGCGCAGACGGCCGCCAGCTTGGGCCTCGCGAAGAGCACGACCGAGCGCTGGGAGGCGCTGCGCAAGAGGGATGTCGTCTCGCAGCAGGAGCTCGACGAGAAGCGCAGCGGCGCGGCCCAGGCTCTCGCCAACCTCGCCGCCGCCGACGCCAACGTGCAACGGCTGCGCCAGCTGCAGGGCTTCACGCGGGTGACGGCGCCTTTTGCCGGCGTCATCACGCGGCGCAACGTCGACAACGGCGACCTCATCGACTCGAGCGGCAAGACGCTGTTCGTGCTGACGCAGATGGACCCGCTGCGCATCTACGTCAACGTGCCGCAGTCGTACGCCCAGCTCGTCAAGCCCGGGCAGAAGGTGGTGGTCACCCAGAGCGAGCTGCGCGGCCGCGGCTTCATCGGCGAGGTGGCGCGCACGGCGGCCTCCATCGACGCGGCGACGCGCACCATGCAGGTCGAGATCACACTCGCCAATCGCGACGGCGCGCTGCTGCCCGGCGCCTACGTCCAGGTCGCTCTGCCGCTGGCGGCGAACCCGACGCTGGTGGTCTCGACCAACGTGCTGCTGTTCCGCGGCGAAGGCACGCGCGTGGCCGTCGTCGACATGGCGAGCAAGGTGCATCTGCGCGCCGTCACGCTCGGCCGCAATCTCGGCGAGTCGATCGAGGTGCTCGACGGCATCGGCGCACGCGACCGCCTCGTCGTCAATCCGTCCGATTCGTTGGCCGAGGGCGACGCCGTGACCATCAACGCCGCCGGCGACGACGCCGCAGCCGCTTCTGCCGCGGCAGGCCGACCAGCGCCTGCCGGCAAGGCGCTGCCTTGATGCGGCAAGCGCCGGACGTGCGTCGCGGCGCCGGCATCGCGGGCGCGGTTGCGGCGCTGCTCGCAGGCTGCGTCGCCGGTCCGAACTACGTCCGTCCCGAGGTGGCGACACCGCCGGCCTGGAAGGTCGAAGCGCCCTGGCGCACCGGCGCGCCCGCCGACGCCGCGCCGAAGGGGCCGTGGTGGCGACGCTTCGGCGACCCCCGGCTCGATGCCCTGCAGCGCGAGGCGATCGCGCGGAGCCCGACCCTCGACCTGGCCGCCGCTCGCCTCGAGCAGGCACGCGCCGTCGTCCGTGCGACGTCCGCCGGGTTGCTGCCGAGCGCGACGCTCGGCGCCCGCGGGGCGCGGCAGCGCAGCTCGGCGAACCGGCCGCTCAGCAATTACGCGTCGCCGAACTTCGCGACCGTGCAGAACGACTTCGTGCCCTCGCTCTCGGTCGGCTACGAGCTCGATCTCGCCGGCCGCATCCAGCGCGGCGTCGAGGCTGCGCAGGCGAGCGCCGAGCAGTCGGCGGCCGACCTCGAGAACACGCGCCTCCTGCTCGGCACCGACCTCGCCACCGCCTACTTCAACCTGCGAGCCATCGACATCGAGCTCGACGTGCTGGCGCGCTCGATCGCGCTGCAGCGGCGCTCGCTCGACTTCGTCAGCACGCGCCACGACCTCGGCGTCGCCTCGGGCCTCGACGTCGCGCAGCAGCAGGCGCTGCTCGACACCACGCTGACGCAGGTCGATCTGCTGCGCCGCCAGCGCGACCAGTTCGAGCACGCCATCGCCACGCTGACCGGCACGCCGGCGCCGCAGTTTGCGCTGACGCCCGACATCTCCGGGCTCGAGCCGCCCGCGGTGCCGCTGGGCGTGCCCTCCGACGTGCTGCAGCGCCGCCCCGACGTCGCCTCGGCCGAGCGCGCCATGGCGGCGGCCAATGCGCAGATCGGCATCGCCAGCGCCGCCTTCTATCCGAGCATCACGATCGGCCCGACGATCGGCCTCGAGAGCCGCAACCTGTCGACCCTGTTCGATGCGCCGAGCCTGTTCTGGTCCTTCGGCGCTTCGCTGGCGCAGCCGATCTTCAACGGCGACCGGCTCGCCGCCAACGTCGACCTCGCCGGCGCCAGCTACGACGCTACCGTCGCCAACTATCGCCGTGTCGTGCTGACGGCGATGCAGGAGGTCGAGGACGGCATCACCGGCCTGGCCGCGCTCGAGCGCGCCGACGTGCAGGCGCGTATCTCGGTGGAGACGGCAAATCGGGTGCTCGACCTGGCGACCGCGCGCTACGAAGGTGGCGCCACGGCCTACCTCGACGTCATCACGGCGCAGCAATCGCTGCTCGCCGCCGAGCGGCTGGCCGCCCAGCTCGGCGGGCAGCGCCTGCTGACTTCGGTATTTCTCATCAAGGCGCTGGGCGGCGACTGGCAAACGCCGGCTTGAAACAGCGCGCGGCGTCCTCAGCTACCCGCTACGCCTTGCACGTGGCAGGGTGATTCGGACACTGACATGGCTGCCCCCCGCCTCGAACCCATCCAGACGCGCATCGAAATCGTCATCGCGCTTTCCCGCTTACTCGAACGCGTCGAAGCGAGCGGCGTCAAGATCGGCGCCGATCAATACCAGGCGCTGGTTCGACAGTTGAAGGGCGCCCTGTCCGCACCTCTGCCGCAGCCCGCGCTCGATGCAATCCTGAGCGCGCATCCCGGCAGTGCCGAGCTCTACGAGAACATGCACTACGAAGAGTCGGGGTTGTCTCGCTCGCCGCTCGAGCGCTCGGTGGCGACCGAGATGCTCGCCAGTCAGGCGATCGATCGGGCGTCGCGCGCCGGCTGAAGCGAGGACTGGATCGGCGCCGACGTCGCGCGCTCGGCGGCAACCGCGTCGGCGACGAGCTTGCGAAAGCGCACCGCCGCCGCGTCCATCGCCAGCAGCATCATCGGCGCCCCAGGGTCGGCGTCGATGGCTTGGCTTTGCGCCGTGATCATGGCTCGGTCTTCCTCGAAGGCGACCAGCAGCGACTTGTAGAGCGCCTCGGCGATCGCATGGTCGCCTTCCTCGACGCGGCGCGACTGCTGGAAGAAGTAGTGGGTCGTCGTCTCGGTCTCGGGCGTGACCGTCTGGCAGCTGTGCAGGCGCACCGCGCGGCGCATGTCGCCCTCGGCGTCTTCGATCGGCCGGCCGCCCGAATGCATGAGCAGCGTGCCGGGCAGGACGAAGTCGTAGATGAACCAGCGGTCGAGGTTGCCGGCGAACTCGCGCACCGCGCGGTAGTAGGGCGGTGGCGGCACGTCGTGGACCTTGCGCGTGACGCGGATGCCGCGTGGCACCGGCTCGATATCGGCGCGTGCCTGGGCGATCGCGGTCGAGCCGCCGAGCGTCTTCTCGTGCACGTAGCTGAGGTGCGAGAAGTCGAGCAGGTTGTCGCAGATGAGCGGCTGCGGCGTCTGGTAGTGCAGGTAGCCCGGGACGTAGTCCCACTCGGGCGAGTCGCACGAGAAGTTGTCGGGCAAGAGGGCGAGGTCGGCCAGGGCCGGGTCGCCCATCCAGACGAACACCCACTTGTTCTTCGTCGTGACCGGATAGCGCTGCACGCGTGCCTTCGCCGGCACCGTCTCGGCGCCCGGGATCTCGATGCAGCGGCCGGTCGCGTCGAAGAGCAGGCCGTGGTAGCCGCAGCGCACGCAGTCGCCAACCTTCCGCCCCTTGGAGAGGGGCGCCAGGCGATGGCAGCAGCGATCGCGCAAGGCCGTGATCTCGCCGTCGGCGGTGCGGTAGAGCAGGATCGCCTCGCCGAGCACAGTGCGCGTGAAAAGGGCGTCGGCCGGCACCTCGTGGTCCCAGGCGATCACGTACCAGCAGTTGCGCACGAACATGGCGGCTCCGGAAGCTCACGCGAGCATAGAGGCTCGCAGCGCGCCTTAGAACTTCGGAATGCGCAGCGTCTTGCTCACCATCAGCGTTCCCGACAACGCGAACAGCAACGACAGCGGATGCAGCATGCCGCCGGCCACGCTCCATTCGCCGCCGTAGACGCCGGCGCCGATCCGGCCCTGCCATGCGGCGAAGGCGAGCACCGCCGTCAGCAGGACGCTGGTCGGAATCGGCGTGCCTTCGAAGTACGCCACCTTGTCGCTGCCCGCGGCGAGTGCCTCGGCCGTGACGTTGTAGCGCGCGAGTCGCGACACGCCGCAGCAGACGAAGTAGATAAGTACGACCGCGTCCCACAGGCCGGACAGGCCGCAGGCATAGCCGAGCGCGGCGGGTGCGACGCCGAACGAGATGACGTCGGCGAGCGAATCGAGCTCGCGGCCGAGCGCCGAGCTGGTATGGCGCCAGCGCGCGATCCGGCCGTCGAGGACATCGAAGAACAGGGCGGCGGGCGCGAACGCGGCGGCGACGAGCAGGTCGCCGACGTCCCGCGTCACCAGATAGCGCATCGCGATCAGCACGCCGGCCACGCCGCAGGCGGCGTTGGCCAGCGTGAAGGCGTCGGCCAGGTGAAAGCCGCGGATCATCGAGAAGTGGCGCGGTGCCGGTCGGGTGGTCATGGGCGCAGTGTCCGGCAACGCCGCTGTTTCGTCTGCCAGCCATTTCCCACAGCGAGGCGCGCCGTTGGCGGCTCGTCAAGCGCGCCGGGCGCGCGTCTACTGGGCATGCGCGCCTTCGCTGCGCGACCAGGAGAATCCATGAAGACGAACCAGAGCAACACCACCGACACCCCGGCCCGGGAGCAACGCCGGGCGCTCAACGAATCGGAAAAGAAGGCCAGCGAACAACAGCCCGGCAGCTATAAGGAGAAAGCGACCGCGGAGAAGGTCGTCGAGATCCCGCCCTCGGGGCCGGACAAGAAGCCGATCCGCGGCCTCGACTCGAAGTAGCCCTTACTGCTCTTCCGACCAGGCGTAGCCGTCGCGCGCGACCAGTGCGCTCGCGGCGGCCGGTCCCCAGGTGCCCGCGTTGTACGGGCGCGGGCCGACATCGTCGTTGCGCCAGGCTTCGAGGATCGGCTCGACCCAGGCCCAGGCTTCTTCCTGCTCATCGCTGCGCACGAACAGGTTGAGCCGGCCGGCGATGACGTCGAGCAGCAGCCGCTCGTAGGCACCGACGCGGTTTTCGGCAAACGCCTTGTCGAAGTCGAGGTCGAGCGAGACCGGCGCCAGTGCCTCCGACTGCCCCGCGCCCTTGGCGGCGAGCAGGTGCAGCGCGAGCCCGTCTTCCGGCTGCAGCTTGATGACCAGCTTGTTCGGCGCGCTGGTGCCGGGAAAGATGGTGTGCGGCGTCGGCCGGAAGTTGACGACGATCTGCGCGTCGCGCGCCGCCAGTCGCTTGCCCGTGCGCAGGTAGAACGGCACGCCGGCCCAGCGCCAGTTCTGCACCTCGGTGCGCAGGGCGACGAAGGTCTCGGTGCGGCTGCCGGCGGGCGCTTTGTCTTCCTCGAGAAAGCCGACCGCCGGCTTGCCATCGGCATTGCCGGCGCGGTACTGGCCGCGGATCACGTCGCGGCCCACGCTCTCGATGCTGAAGGGCTTGAGCGAGCGCAGCACCTTCAGCTTCTCGTCCCGGATCGCGTCAGCGAGGTTGCGTGATGGCGGCTCCATGGCGATCATCGTCAACAGCTGCAGCGCGTGGTTCTGGATCATGTCGCGCAGCGCGCCGGTGCGGCTGTAGAAGTCGCCGCGCGTGCCGACGCCGATCGACTCGGCGAGCGTGATCTGGATATTGGCGATCGACTCACGCCGCCAGAGCGGCTCGAACAAGGCATTGCCGAAGCGCAGCGCCATCAGGTTCTGCACCGCAGGCTTGCCGAGGTAGTGGTCGATGCGAAAGGCCTGCTCCTCGCGGAACACAGAGCGCACGACGCGGTTGATCTCGCGCGCGCTGGCCAGATCGTGGCCGAGCGGCTTCTCGAGGACGACGCGCACGCGATCGCCGTTGAGGCCGGCGGCGCCGAGCTGGGCACAGACGGTCGTGAAGAGATCCGGGCTGGTCGCCAGATACATGACGACGACGTCGGCGGGCGTGTCGTGACCGACCTTCGAGCCGAGCCAGGCTTTCAGCTCCGCGTAGCCGGCGGGCTGCGAGAGGTCGAGGCGCAGGTAGTGCAACAGGCCGGCGAAGCGCGCGAACTCGTCGTCGCTCGGACGCTTGGCGCCTTCGACTTCCTGGAAGCGCTCCTTCAGCCAGGCACGATAGGCGTCGTCGCTCATCTCCTGACGAGAGGCGGCGAGGATGCGGCCACCCTCGGGCAGCTTGCCGTGGCGAAAGGCCTGGAACAGGGCCGGCATGAGCTTGCGCCAGGCCAGGTCGCCGGTGCCGCCGATGACAACGAGATCGAATGACATGGGGGGACAGGATACGATGCTTCGTCGAACGCCTGCGGCCGATGACGGCCGCGCAGAAGCGTTCAAGTCGGGAGACCATCGCATGAGTAGCAAGGCATGGGCCGCCTTCGCGGTCGGCTTGTTGGGCGCGAGCGGCGCGCTGGCGCAGCAGGGCCAGGTCAACGTCATCTGCTCGGTGCAGGCCGACTGGTGCAACCTGATCCAGACCGTCTATGCCAAGACGACCGGCGTCAAGGTCAACATGTCGCTCAAGGGCTCGGGCGAGGCGCTGGCCCAGCTCATCGCCGAGCGCGCCAACCCGAAGACCGACGTCTGGTTCGGCGGCACCGGCGACCCGCACCTGCAGGCGGCAGAGCAGGACCTGACGCTCGAATACAAGTCGGCGAGCCTGCCGCAGCTGCACGAGTGGGCGCAGCAGCAGGCCAGGCAGTCGGGCTACAAGACGGTCGGCGTCTATTCCGGTCCGCTCGGCTTCGGCTACAACACCGAGCTGCTGGCGAAGAAGAAGATGGCTATTCCGCGCAGCTGGGCCGACCTGCTCAAGCCCGAATACAAGGG
>JANXWR010000333.1 GCA_025351025.1 Burkholderiales bacterium
CAAAGCGGGAGAGGTGGTCTTGACGGTGTCGGCCAGCGGCGATCGCCTCGACTTCGCAGTGCGCGACACGGGCATCGGACTGAGCGCTGCGGGCAAGTCGCGCCTGTCCAGAAGTTCAGTCAGGCCGACTCGTCCACCGCGCGCAGGTATGGCGGCACCGGCCTGGGCCTGGCGATTGGCAAGCTGCTGGCCGAGCTGATGGGCGGGACGATGGATGTCGAGAGCGACGGGCCCGGACTGGGCAGCACCTTCCGCTTCAGCATCCGCGCCCCGGCGGCCGAACTGCCCGCGGGAAGCCGGCGCGATTTCGTTGGAGAGCAACCGGCTCTCAAGGGCAAGCGCATCCTGATCGTTGACGACAACGCCACCAACCGGCGCATTCTGGCATCGCAGCCTGCCCAGTGGGGGCTGATGGGGCATGACACTGAATCGCCTGAAAGCGCGCTGCAGATGCTGGGCGTCGACCGCTTCGACCTGGCGGTCCTGGACACGCACATGCCCGGGTATGGATGGCAGCACGCTGGCCGCACGCATCCGCGAAGCCGGACATACGCTACCGCTTGTGCTGTTCAGCAGCCTGGGCCGGCGCGAAGTCACCGATGCGGTATTCGCCGCCACGCTGGCCAAGCCGCTGCGCCAGAGCTCGCTCTTCGATACTCTGATGAGCCTGCTGGCCAAGGACGCGGCGCCGCGGAAGATCGAGTCTGCCAAGCCCAGGATCGACGCCGGCATGGCCCAGCGCCACCCGCTGCGCATCCTGCTCACCGAGGACAACGTGGTGAACCAGAAACTCGCGATCCGGCTGCTGCAGCAGATGGGCTACCGCGCCGACCTCGCCAGCAATGGCATCGAAGCTATCGAGAGTCGGGAGCGCCAGTCCTACGACTTGGTTCTGATGGACGTGCAGATGCCCGAGATGGATGGGCTGGAGGCCAGCCGGCGGATCAACCAGCGCTGGCCCAACGGCAAACGGCCGCGAATCGTCCCGATGACGGCGAACGCGATGCAGGGCGATCGAGAGGAATGCTTGGCCGCAGGCATGGACGATTACGTGACCAAGCCCATTCGAGTGGATGCGCTGGTCGAAGCACTTCTAAAAGCCGCACCTCGCCAGGACCCCTGAGACTGCCTGCGTGCCGTTCGACTACGCAACGGCCGGCAGCGGATCGAAGCGTTTTCTGCTCGGCGGTATCAGCTCGCCGTACAAGTCTCGTCGGCCAGGGTGCGCCGGGTGCAATTTGGCTCCATCGCAACGCAGACGCTTGTATGAAGCGACCGAGGCGACGAGCGCCGAACGTCGGCAGTACCGCTTGGAGCGGCCCCTCGGCGGAAGCGGTCATCGGCGCATGGATGACGGCAATGTGGCCGACAGCCGCTGCTCAGGGTGCAGCCATCACCAACAGCACCCGCTGCAAAGCAGTCGCTCAACTCTTCGCCCTGACAGACAGCTATATGTCGTTAAGACACCTTCGACATCTCGCCAGAGAGCGGACCCCCGCCCAGCATTTGGATCATGTTCCGATTACTGCTGGCTTATCTCGAAGAATGCGGCCGGTCTCAAGAGGAACATGGGCATCGCTCGAAAGCACAGAAGAGAGCGGCACAGCACCGAGCCTCGCTATCGATCCAGCTCGAAGACCAGTGAGGACCAGAGGCTTTCCCAGCGCGCGCCGCTCCCCGCCGGCGCGTCGATCATATGCACCGTGTTGACGAGCCACACCCCGGGCTTGCCGAGCGTCATCGCGGCGCGGCCGGCGGCATCGGTGCGCACCCGCGACTCGGTGACGACGCTGCCTTGCGGAAAAGTCTTGACGAGCGCGCCGGCGAGCGGCTTGCCGCGATAGAGCACGCGCACCGTGAACGGCGCGCCGGAGGCGAGCTGGCGCGGATCGGTCTCGGCGACGATTTCGAGCGTGAGCCCGAGCGGGCGGCGCCACAGCTGCGCGTCGCGCGCGGTCAGCGCGGAAAGCGGCGCCGGGCTCGCACCGTCGGCGGTGGCGACGACCATCGCCTTTGCGTTGCGCGAGAACATCTCCTCGCCGGGCCGTGCCGACTCGCCGTGCGCGGCGCGCCAGGCGACCGGCCCGTCGAGGCCTTCGTCGCGCAGGTAGCTCTCGAACAAGGTTGGCTCGAGGCTGACGCGCGACGCGGTCGATCGATAGATCGCTAGGCCGAGGCCGGGCGTGCGCAGCGTGAGCGTTCCGGCCGGGTCGGCACCCGGGGCGCCTTCGATCGGCCGCTCGCCCTTCTTGTCGACGAACGCGAAGCGGACGATGCGGCCCGGATCGCGCGGGAAGTTCTCGCCCGGCCAGCCGGTGCCGACGCGATGCACGATGCCGATCTCGTCGCCCGGCGCGGCGGCGAAGCGATCGGGCAGCAGCCAGTATTCGTGGGCGCTAGCGACGGCCGAGAAGAGGAGCAGGGTCGCGAGGGGCAGCAGTCGGTTCATCATCGTGCGGCATTGTCGGCATTACGCGGCCTCGCTCCACGAGCAGTTGCGCGACGACGCCGGCGGCAATCACTTCCGGCTCCTTGCCGGCGATGCCGGCAAGGCCGATCGGGCAGGTCATGCGCGCGATCGTCGCCGTCGCGATGCCGCGCTCTTCGAGACGATGCGCGAACTTCGCGCGCTTCGTCTTCGAGCCGATCAGGCCGAAGAAGCCGAAGTCGCCGCGACGCAGGATCGCCTCGGCGATGCGCAGGTCGAGCGCGTGCTCGTGGGTCAGGACGAGATAGAAGGTCCCCGGCCGCGCGCTGCGAACCTCGGCTTCGACGCTGTCGACCGAGACGCGGTGGATGTGCGCCGGCCAAGGCGAGCCGAGATTCGTCGTCTCGGGGAATTCCTCGTCGCGCTCGTCGAACCAGTCGACCTCGCAATCGAGGGCGGCGAGTGCGGTCGCGATGGCGCGGCCGACATGGCCAGCGCCGTGCAACTGCAGATGAAACAGAGGCTGCGACGCGGGCCAGCGTTGCAGCGCCGATGAGTCGAGCGGCGCGAACGAGAGCGTGACCGCGCCGCCGCAGCACTGGCCGAGCGACGGGCCGAGCGCGAAGTGCCGCTCGTGTCGCGACAGGTCGCCGCGCTCGAGCCGCGCCCGCGCCGCCGTGATCGCCTTCAGCTCGAGGTGGCCGCCACCGATCGTGCCGATCGATTCGTTAACCGAGACGAGCATGCGCGTGCCGGCGCCGCGCGGCACCGAGCCGCGCGCGTCGACGACTTCGACGACGACAGCGGCCTTCTGCATGGCCACCCACCTCCGGGCGAGGGTTCGGAGCGTGCCGCTCACTGGACTACCCTCTGCGCTGCGGGCTCCGGGATGAGCGCTTTGGAGCGGCGATGCGCGCTCACGATGCTGCAACCTGCTTCATGCCGGCGCTGCGGGCCGCTTTCCTGTCGAAGGTGAAGGTGCCGCTGCACCCTGCCGCCGAACCGGCGCGTTCGATCAGGTGATCCGCCAGCCCCGCGCTACCCGAACTGAAGTCGCGAAGGGCCTGCCAGACCAGCGGTGCCGACTGAACGACGATCGAGTCCGTCTCGAGCAGCGTCCTGACGACGCCCGACAACTCGTCGCGTCCCATGGCGTAGACATCGTCGAGCACCCAGATCAGCTCGGCCAGTGCGACCATCGAGACGAAGCCCGGATCCTCGGCGGACAGCGCCTCGATAAGCCGGCCCGCCTGGGCCGATTGGCGCGTGTCGTCCTGCGCGATGTAGCGGACCAGAACGTTGGTGTCGAGGCCGATCATCGCGACATGAAAAGGCGCCGTGCCCGCTTGCGGATCGCCACGTCCATGTCTTCGATGGACACTGGCTGGACGGGCTTCTTCTTAACGAGGCCCTTCAGTGCGGTCACCGGTCGGGTCGCCGGTTTCAAGAGCCATCCGTCGGCTGTCTTGACGAATTCGACGCGCGTTCCCGCCTCGACTTCCATGTCCGCGCGGACCGCCGCCGGGATGACGATCTGGCCTTTGCTGCTGACGGTCGATGTGCTCATCGAAGCATGATACCGTCTTACAGTGAAGTAAGCCGATCGCCAACTCGAACGGCGGTGACAGCGCGCAGGATGGACTCGCTCGTCGCCGGTGCCGAGAGCGGCGGGTCGACGTGGTGCCCGCCTGCCGCCGAGACGGCATCGCGGATCGCGAAGAAGACCGAGAAGGGCAGCAGCAGCGGCGGCTCGCCGGTCGCCTTGCTCCGGTGGATGGTGTCGGAGACGTTGTCGCCCGCAGGCAGGCCGTCCTTCCAGAGGCGCACGTCGAAGACCGGTGGGCAGTCGTTGGCGGTCGGAATCTTGTAGGTGCTCGGCGCGTGCGTCAGCAGCATGCCGGCCTTCGCCGAGCCGTCGTTCGGATGCCAGACCAGCTCTTCCATCGTCAGCCAGCCCATGCCCTGGATGAAGCCGCCTTCGACCTGGCCGATGTCGATGGCC
>JANXWR010000502.1 GCA_025351025.1 Burkholderiales bacterium
GGCCTCGGTGGCTACGAGAACAAGTTTCCGTGGGAGCTTTCGGGCGGCATGCAGCAGCGCGCCTCGATCTGCCGCGCCCTCATCCACGAGCCGAAGATGCTGCTCCTCGACGAGCCCTTCGGCGCCCTCGACGCGTTCACCCGCGAGGAGCTGTGGTGCATCCTGCGCGACCTGTGGACGGCGCGGCGCTTCAACGTCATCCTCGTCACCCACGACCTGCGCGAGGCGGTGTTCCTCGCCGACACCGTCTACGTGATGAGCCGCAGCCCCGGCCGGATGCTGGTCAAGCGCAAGATCGAGCTGCCACGGCCGCGAGATCTCGAGCTGACCTACAGCAAGGACTTCACCGACATCGTGCATGAGCTGCGCCAGCACATCGGCGCGATCAGGAAGCCGCTCACGGCGGCCGCCGATGGCCAGAAGCCCAGCGTGGACATCGCCCGATGACAAGGCGCGACAAAGAACGCTACGCGCCCTGGGCCCTGCTCGTCGCCACGCTGCTGCTCTGGGAGCTGATCTGCCGCGGCTTCAACGTCTCCGAGTTCATCTTCCCGAGCCCGTCGCGCATCGCCACGCAGCTCTGGGAATATCGCGGCACGATCGCCGGCCACGCCTGGCGCACGTTCTGGGTGACGATGGTCGGCTTCGGCATCTCGATCGTCGTCGGCACGCTGCTCGGCTTTCTGATCGGCAGCTCGCGCACCGCCTATGCCGCCGTCTATCCGCTCATGACCGGCTTCAACGCGCTGCCGAAGGCGGCCTTCGTGCCGATCCTCGTCGTCTGGTTCGGCATCGGTGTCGGCCCGGCCGTGCTCACCGCGTTCCTGATCTCGTTCTTTCCGATCACGGTCAACATCGCCACCGGCCTGGCGACGATCGAGCCCGAGCTCGAAGACGTGCTGCGCGTGCTCGGCGCCAAGCGCTGGGACGTGCTCGTCAAGGTCGGCCTGCCGCGCTCGATGCCCTACTTCTACGGCTCGCTCAAAGTCGCGATCACGCTCGCCTTCGTCGGCACCACGGTGTCGGAGATGACGGCGTCGAACGAGGGCATCGGCTACCTGCTGATGGCGGCCGGCTCGTCGATGCAGATGGGCCTGGCCTTCGCCGGGCTGGTCGTCATCGGCGCGATGGCGATGGGCATGTACGAGCTGTTCGCCATCGTCGAGAAGCGCACGACCGGATGGGCGCATCGGCGAGCTGCGGGATGACATCGCCCATCGCCGCTCCTGAACCCGCGCCGCGCACCGAGCCGACGCCGTCGCAGGTGCTGGCCATGCTCAAGCGCGCCCACGCGCTGGCCCGGCGCGCCATGGAAGCCGGCCATCACCCGTTCGGCGCCCTGCTCGTCGCCGCCGACCACGAGACCGTGCTCATGGAGCAAGGCAACGTCGACAGCGTCAACCACGCCGAGGCGGTGCTGGCACGCGATGCGGCGCGCCGCTATTCGCCGGCCGAGCTCTGGCCCTGCACGCTGGTGACGACGGTCGAGCCCTGCGCCATGTGCGCCGGCACCCAGTACTGGGCGAACATCGGCCGCACCGTGTTCGGCATCGCGGAGCGCGCGCTGCTCGCCGAGACCGGTAACCACCCCGAGAACCCGACCCTCGACCTGCCCTGCCGCCACGTCTTCGCGCGCGGGCAGAAAGACATCCGCGTCGTCGGCCCGGTGGCGGCGATGGTCGAGCCGATCACGGCGCTGCACCGAAGGTACTGGCGCGCGCGCTGACAGCAAGCGGTTGAACACGGGAAAACTGGGCGTCTGTCAATTCCAGGATTGAGCGGTGAGCGGCAGCTCATTGAGTTCCTGCCGCGCCTAACGCTAGAGATCAGCGGCCCCCGATTGCGGCGAAGCCAGCCGTAGCGGGTCCGGTGCATCGGTGGGTTGGGCGTCACTGGTCTCGACCATGAAGGCAAGCCTCGCCAAGATTCACGCGTCCGCGCTGCTCGCCGTGCCCGGTGAGTGGGCAACGAACAACCTGTCTCAGGTAACGCGCGCGGCCGCCCGCTCGACGGCTGCATCGCGAGCGGAACGCAACGCGCTCATAGCGCTGCTGCCTACCGGCAAGAATGTGCGCCGGCGCACTCCCCGAATTGAACGGCGGGGCGGGCGCGTACATGAGGGCGCGGCATACAGAGCGGTTGCTTTGAGGAACTCAAGACCCCCATCCGAGACGGCCTACAAAGCGGAGCTTCATTCAGGAAGAGCTTCCGACGGGCGATTAAGCAAAAGGTCGCGAAAGTTGAGCGCGGCCGGCGAGAGCGAACGATCGGCGTGGAAGAGGAGTGAGATGTCGCGCTTGATGACCGGCCGCGTGATCTTGCGCACGCTCAGGCCGAGAGCCTCGGCGAGCCGCGTCGCTGCAGTTGTCAGCACGGCGATGCCGAGGCCGCCTTCGACCATGCCGACGATCGTCAGCGGCAGGGCGACCTCGAAGCTGCGCACGAGCGTGATGCCCTCGCGGGCGAGCGCGAAATCGAGTTGCTCGCGCACCGGGTTTCCGGCTGGCGGCCCGATCAGCGGGACGCCCTTCAAGTCGTTCCAGGTGAGCTCGCGCCTCTTCGCCATCGGGTGGCCGGGCGGCAGGACGGCGATGAACGTGTCGGTCGTCAGCAGTCGCGTGGCAAGGTCGGGGCGTTGCCCGAAGTCGGTGCCGATACCGAAGTCGACCTCGCCGCGGCGCACGAGCTCGAGCACTTCCTCCTGGGCGACGTCGTACAGCTTGACCTGCACGCCCGGGTACTGGGCACAAAAGGCGCGAATGCAGCGCGGCATGAACAACGCCGCCTGCAGCGAGGACGCCGCCACCGAGACGCGGCCGCGACCGAGCGTTTTCAACTGACTCGAGCTGCCGATGACGCTGTCGAGGTCGGCCATCGCCTTGCGCGCGAGCGGCAGGATCTCGGCGCCGGCGGGCGTCAGCTTCAGCATCCGCGTATGGCGGTCGAAGAGGCGAAGGCCCAGGTTGGTTTCGAGCTCACGAACCAGCGTGCTCACCGAGGACTGTGACAGCCGCAGCCGGTCGGCGGCGCG
>JANXWR010000571.1 GCA_025351025.1 Burkholderiales bacterium
ATCAGCATCAGCGCGTGCAGGCCCAATTGTCCCCGTCGTATCGTGTCCATATTGACTGATATTCCTTTCAGTGGAACGCCGGGTACAGGGGCAGCGCCTCGGCCGCTTCCGGCCAGCGCCCGCGCAGGGCGTCCGCGAGACGTTCGCACCAGGCGGCGAGCGCCCCGAAGGCGTCGGCGCGGCGGGCCGAAGCGATGCACATTTCCAGGATGGCTACGAGCTGCCGGCGGCGAGAGCGCACCGGGATCGGTCCCAACCAGTCGGGCGGCAACAGCCGCCAGGAGTCCCCGTCGGGACCGGCGTCTACTCGCGGCAGCCGCGCCAAACGGAGGACCGTCCAGGCCGCGCCCGCCGCCGCCATGCCGCGCTCGTAGCGTTCATCGTCCCGCGCGACGGCACAGACGGGCGCCAGTTCCGTCGATCCCGAAGCTTGCAGGCCATTGAAGTTGCGCCGCAGGATCACGTTGATGACGCCGCCGATGGCGTCCGAGCCGTAGATCGCGGAGGCGCCGTCGAGCAGCACCTCAATCCGCTCGACCGCATCGATCGGGATCTGGTTGATGTCGACGAAGGTCGTCTGCCCGCCGGAGGCAAAGCCGAACGGCGACACGCGGCGGCCGTTGATCAGCACCAGCGTCGCCTGCGGCCCGAGGCCGCGCAAGGAAGCGCTGCCGGCGCCAGGGGTGAAGCTCGAGATCGCGTTCTCGTCGAACGAGCCGACGTTGGCGGCCGGCGCGCGCGTCAGGATCTCGGTCACCGACTGGGCACCCGAGCGTTCGATCTGCTCGCGCGTGATCACCTGCACCGGCGACGGCGTCTCGGTGTCGATGCGCTTGATGCGTGAACCGGTGACTTCCACGCGCTGCAGCTCTTGCGCTTCCTGGGGCCATGCGGCGAGCGGAAGAACGCTCAGCAGCACGGCGACGATCGGGACAGTCTTGAACATGTTTCGTTCCTGCAAAGGTTGCGTGGCTGCGGCTTCGTGAGCCGAGCCGGCAGACTACGAACGAGCGTCCGCGGCGACGTTGCAGTTCTTGCGAATTTGGCAAGCTGCCACGCGCGCACAACGGCCGAGGCGGCTTCGAAACGGTCTCAAAACAATCACTGTCTGATCGGCCCCACACTACGCCACCGAATGCGTCCCCGCCGGCGCCCACCGCGTTGGAAACACCATGAACAAGAGATTGCGAAACGCCGCCATCGCCTGCGTTCTCGGCGCCGGCGGCGCCCTGTGTCTGGCCCAGGGCGCCGGCGGCGCATGGCCGACCAAGCCGGTGCGCGTCGTCGTTCCGTTCGCGCCAGGCGGCACGACCGACATCCTGGCGCGCGCCCTCGCGCCCGAGCTGGGCAAGGCTTTGGGCCAGACCTTCATCATCGAGAACAAGCCCGGCGCCGGCGGCAACCTGGGCGCCGACATGGTCGCCAAGTCGGCGCCCGACGGCTACACCTTGCTGATGGGAACGGTCGGCACGCAGTCGATCAATCCGGCGCTGTATCCGAAGATGCCGTACGACGCGGCGAAGGATTTCGTGCCGATCTCGCTCGTCGCCGGCGTGCCCAACGTGCTGGTCATGAATCCGGCCAAGGCCGCCGCCTACAAGATCACCGACGTGCGCTCGCTGATCGCCTTCGCCCGCGCCAACCCGGGCAAGCTGAACATGGCGTCGAGCGGCAACGGCACGTCGATCCACCTGTCGGGCGAGCTCTTCAAGACCATGACCGGAACCTACATGGTCCACTTTCCCTATCGCGGCTCGGGCCCGGCGCTGCTCGATCTGATCGGCGGCACCATGGACCTGATGTTCGACAACCTGCCGTCTTCGCTGCAGCAGGTCAAGGCCGGCAAGCTGATCGCGCTGGCGGTGACGAGCAGCCAGCGCAGCGCGGCCCTGCCCGACGTGCCGACGATCGCCGAGGCCGGGCCGGTCAAGGGCTTCGAGGCGAGCTCGTGGTTCGGCCTGCTCGCGCCGGCCGGCGCGCCGCACGAGATCGTCAACCGCGTGCAGCAGGAAACGGCGAAGGCGCTCGCTTCACCGGCGCTCAAGGAGCGGCTGGTCTCGCAGGGGGCGATCCCGAGCGGCAACACGCCCAACGAGTTCGGCCGCTTCATCGCCGCCGAGGCGAAGAAGTGGGCGCAGGTGGTGAAGGCCTCGGGAGCGAAGGTCGACTGACGGGATTCGCGCCCGGCGTCAGGCCCAGACGACCGGGCGATGCGCCGCGACCCAGCGCTCGAACTGCGCGCCGTAGGCTTCCTCGATGCGGTTGCGCTTGACCTTGAAGGTCGGCGTGATAAAGCCGTTCTCGACCGACCACGGCTCGGCGACGACGACCAGGCATTCGAGCTGCTCGTGCGGATCGAGCGTGTCGTTGACCCTGGTCAGGTGCTCGGCCAGCGATGTCTCGAGGTCGGCGCGACCGCCGGGCGCGGCGGAGCGCTTCGCGGCGTCGGCGTTGAGCATGACGATGCCGAGCGGCTGGCCCAGGTTGGCGCCGGTGACGACGCAAGCTTCGAGCGCGCCGTTCATGACCAGACGGTCCTCGATCGGTGCCGGCGCCACGTACTTGCCCTTGCTCGTCTTGAACAGATCCTTGACGCGGCCGGTGATGCGCAGGTTGCCTTCACCGTCGAGCGCACCCTTGTCGCCGGTGCGCAGCCAGCCGTCGGCGCCAATCGCCTCGCGCGTCAGCGCCGGTTCCTTGTAGTAGCCGAGCATGACGCCGGGGCTCTTCACCTCGATCTCGCCGGTCGTCGCGTCGATGCGGCTTTGCACGCCGTCGTAGGCCATTCCGACCGTGCCGGGTCGCGGCCGCCCCGGCAGCGTCGCATGCGAGACGCCGCAGTTCTCGGTCATGCCGTAGACCTCGCTGATCGAGAGGCCGAGCCGCTCGTACCAGCGCAGCAGCTCGTGCGGCATCGGCGCGGCGCCACCGGCGGCAAAGCGGCAGGCATCGAGACCGAGCGCGGTCAGCACCTTCCTGGCGACGAGACGGCCGACGATCGGGATCTTCAGCAAGCGGCGCAGCTTCGCCGGCGGCATCTTGGCGTCGACCGCCTGCTGGAACTTGACCCAGAGGCGCGGCACCGAAAAGAACACCGTCGGCCGCGCACGCTGCATGTCGGCGGTGAAGGTTTCGAGGCTCTCGGCGAAGTACACGTGCATGCCGCTGGCCAGCAAGGCATGCTCGATCAGCGCGCGCTCGGCGACGTGGGCGAGCGGCAGGTAGCTCAGCATGCGCGCATCGCTGCCGAGCGGCACCCGGCGCAGCCCCGCGGCGAGCGACCAGGCGAAGGTCGCGAAGCTGTGCATCACGCCCTTGGGCACGCCGGTCGTGCCGGAGGTGTACATGATGGTCGAGAGCTCGTCGCCGTCGCGCACCGGACTGCCCTGGAGCGGCGGCGTCGCGGCGACGACCCTGTCCCACTTCGGATAGTGGTTCGGCGGCGAGAGCGGCAGCGCGATGCAGGGCAGCGCCTCCGGCACGCCCGGCCGCATCGCCTCCCAGCCGTCGAGCTTGCCGACGAAGAGAAGGCGCGACTCGGAGTGCTCGAGGATGTGGCGGATCGTCGACGCGGCGAGCGTCGGGTAGAGCGGCACCGAGACGTGGCCGGCCATCCAGATCGCGAAGTCGGCGAGCAGCCAGTGCGCGCAGTTCTTGGAGAGCAGGGCGATGCGACTGCCAGGCGGATAGCCAAGCGAGGCGAGGTGCGCGGCCATGCGGCGCACTTCGCCGATCGCCTCGCCCCAGGTGAAGTCGCGCACCGCGCCACCGCCTTGCGGTTGCGTCAGCACGACCCGGCCCGGGGCTTCGCGCTCCCAGTAGTAGAGGCGCTGCAAGGCAAGCTTTTCGGGCGCGACCGACGCGGAGACGACGTTCGACATGGCGGCTGATCCTTGCGCCCGCGCCGGCGTGCGCCCAGATCGCACGCTAGTGCAGCTCCCTGCTCGCGCCAATAGAGAGACTACCGTGAACAGGCCCCCCGGAGGTGGGAGCCGGAGCGGCTGCGCTAGTCGCTCTTGGCCCGCTCGACCGCCATCTCGATCTGTTCCTGCACCCGGCGTGCGCCGCGTTGCGCCAGCAGCGGGTCGAGGTCGGCCTGCGGTGCCACCTTGCGCGCCACGTCGTCGAGCGTTTCGGGATCGGTCATGAGGGCGTGCGCCATTGCCGAGATGGCGCAGATCGAGCGCCGCTGCACGTGCATCGGCAGCTCGAGCGTGCTGTTGACGATGACGTGATAGCGCACGCTGTCGACCGCCGGCGGCGCCAGGCCCCAGCTTTCGCAAAGCGCGGCGCCGAGCGCGTCGTGGCTGACGCCGATGTTGGCGTGCTCCAGGAGGAGCAGCTCTTCATCATTCTTGGCCTCGAGCAGCATCGGCCTGTAGCGCTCGGTGGCGTGGCGGAACATGACCGCCTTGCCGCATTCCTCGAACAGGCCCGCCGAATGCGCGGCCCAGGCGTCGACGCCGATCTCGCTGCCGATGCGGCCCATGAGCAGGCCGCGCACGCGGGCCCGTTCCCAGACCGGCTCGAGCTCGGGCGCCGCCGGGAACACCGCGCGCAGGCCCATCTCGAAAGTGACCGAGGCGACCTCGCGCGTGCCCAGGTAGGTGATCGCCTGCTGTACGCTCTGGACACGGCCACGCAGGCCGTACATCGCCGAGTTGACCGCCTTCAGCACGGCCGCGGCGAGCGCCATGTCGGAGCTGATGAGCAGGCTCGCGGCGTTGAAGTCGACATTGTCTTCGGCAAGCAGCAGCGACAGCCGGACCAGCACGTCGGGCTGCGCGGGAATGTCGACGTCGAGGAGGCGGCGGGAGGTCTGGGTCATGTCCTGGGTCTGGCGA
>JANXWR010000583.1 GCA_025351025.1 Burkholderiales bacterium
GATGATCTGCTCGGCCAGGTTCTTGGCGTGGTCGCCGACGCGCTCGATCGCCTTGGCGACGAAGATCAGGTCGATGCTCGACGAAATGGTGCGCGCGTCTTCCATCATGAAGGTGATGAGCTTCCTCAGCAGGCCTTCGAATTCCTGGTCGATCAGGTCGTCCTTCTTGAGCACCTCGATCGCTCGCTCGACGTCGAGCCGGGCAAAGGCATCGAGCGCTTTGCGCAGCTGCGAGACGGCGAGCTCGGCCTCATAGGCGAGGTCGTTGACCGGCAGGCGCAGCCGCGTCGAGACGCCGGAGTTGACGAGCCGCTGCACGGTGCGCGCGATGCGCGCGGCTTCGTCGCCGACGCGCTCGAGGTTGGCGATCGTCTTCGAGATCGCGATCAGCAGGCGGAGGTCGCGCGCCGTCGGCTGGCGGCGGGCGATGATGGTCGAGAGGTCGAGGTCGATCTCGACCTCGGTCTGGTTGACGCGCTCCTCGGTCGCGAGCACGTCGGAGGCGATCTCGCTGTTGAAGGTGACCAGCGCGTGCACTGCGCGGGCGACCTGCGACTCGACCATGCCGCCCATCTCGAGGACTCGGGTGGAAATGCCGCTCAGCTCGGCGTCGAACTGGGTCGACAGGTGACGATCGTTCATGACGTATGTTCCTTCAGCCGAAGCGACCCGTGATGTAGTCTTCCGTGTCTTTTTTCGTGGGGCGCATGAAGACATCCTGCGTCCGGCCGAACTCGATCAGGTCGCCGAGGTACATGTAGGCCGTGTAGTCGGAGCTGCGCGCCGCCTGCTGCATGTTGTGCGTGACGATCACCACCGTGTAGTCGTTCTTCAGCTCGTGAATCAGCTCCTCGATCTTGCCTGTCGAGATCGGGTCGAGCGCCGAGCAAGGCTCGTCGAGCAGCAGCACCTCGGGCTTGATAGCGATGCAGCGCGCGATGCACAGGCGTTGCTGCTGCCCGCCGGAGAGACCGGACCCGCTCTGGCCGAGCTTGTCCTTGACCTCGTTCCAGAGAGCCGCCTTCTTCAACGCCCATTCGACGCGTTCGTCCATTTCCACCCGCGGCAGCGACTCGAAGAGCTTCACGCCGAACGCGATGTTGTCGTAGATCGACATCGGAAACGGCGTCGGCTTCTGAAAGACCATGCCGACCTTGGCACGGATCAGCGACACGTCGTCCTTCGAGGTCAGCAGGTTGCCGCCGTCCATCATGATCTCGCCCTCGGCCCGCTGCTCGGGATAGAGCTCGTACATGCGGTTGAAGGTGCGCAGCAGCGTCGACTTGCCGCAGCCCGAAGGGCCGATGAAGGCGGTAACCTTCTTCTCCGGAATGTCGAGCGTGATGTTCTTCAGCGCGTGAAAGCCGCCGTAGTAGAAATTAAGATTGCGGACCGAGAGCTTGACCTGCTCGCCGACCGTGGTTTCGACCTTGGCGTCCATGCGGATCTCAGTGCCTGTTGCGGAAGAAGGTGCGGGCGAGGATGTTCAGCACAAGCACCCCGATCGTGATCAGGAAGACTCCCGCCCAGGCCAGCTTTTGCCAGTTCTCGTAAGGGCTCATCGCGAACTTGAAGATCGTCACCGGCAGGCTGGCCATCGGCTGGCTCAGGTCGCTGGTCCAGAACTGGTTCGAAAGCGCGGTGAAGAGCAGCGGTGCCGTCTCGCCGGCGATGCGGGCGAAGGCGAGCAGGATGCCGGTCATGACGCCGGCTCGTGCCGCCTTCAGCGTCACCGTCATGACGACGCGCCACTTCGGCGTGCCGAGCGCATAGGCGGCCTCGCGCAGCGCGTTCGGAATGAGCGCAAGCATGTTCTCGGTGGTGCGGATGACGACCGGGATGACGATCAGCGCCAGCGCCAGAATGCCGGCGAATCCGGAAAAGCCGCGCAGGCGCGCCACCACTGCCGAATAGATGAACAGGCCGATGACGATCGACGGCGCCGAGAGCAGGATGTCGTTGATGAAGCGGGTCGTGCCGGCGAGCCAGCTGCGGCGCCCGTACTCGGCCAGGTAGATGCCGGCCAGCACGCCGATCGGCGTGCCGAGCAGCGTCGCCAGGCTGACCATCACGACCGAGCCGAAGATGGCGTTGGCAAGGCCGCCGGTCTCGGCCTGCGGCGGGGGCGTCATCTGCGTGAAGAGCGTGAGGGCGAGGCCACCGATGCCCAGGCGCACCGTCTCGATGAGGATCCAGATCAGCCAGAACAGGCCGAAGGCCATCGCCCCGAGGGCGAGGCTGAGCGCGACGACGTGGGCGAGCTTGCGCTTCGCGTGCAGACGGCGACGCACGGCGTCGCGGTCCTGGGCAAGCACCGACGCAGCGGCGCTCACGCCACGCTCCCTTCACGCTTCTTCAGCTGTTCGAGCAGCAGCTTCGAGATCGCCAGCACGACGAGGGTGATGAAGAACAGCACCAGGCCCAGGTAGATGAGCGAGGCCTGGTGCAGGCCGGGCGCGGCCTCGCCGAACTCGTTGGCCAGGGCAGAGGTGATGCTGTTCGCAGCCTCGAACAACGAGAGCGAATTGAGCTGGTTGAAGTTGCCGATGACGAAGGTCACGGCCATCGTCTCGGCGAGGGCACGGCCCAGTCCGAGCATGATGCCACCGACGACTCCCGTCTTGGTGTACGGCAGCACGACCTTCGAGACGACCTCCCAGGTCGTCGAGCCGAGCGCGTAGGCCGACTCCTTGAGCATCGGTGGCGTGACCTCGAACACGTCGCGCATCACCGAGGCGATGAAGGGGATGATCATGATGGCCAGGATGATCCCGGCCGAGAGCAGGCCGATGCCGACCGGTGCGCCCGAGAACAGCTGGCCGAGGAAAGGCACGCCCTTGAAGACCGACTGCAGCGGCTGCTGCACGTACTGCGAGAGGATCGGGCTGAACACGAGCAGGCCCCACATGCCGTAGACGATCGAGGGCACCGCCGCGAGCAGCTCGATCGCGGTGCCGAGCGGGCGCTTCAGCCAGAGCGGCGACAGCTCGGTGAGAAAAAGCGCGATGCCGAAGCTCACCGGCACGGCGATCAACAGCGCGATGAACGAGGTCATCAGCGTGCCGTAGATCATGACCAGGCCGCCGTAGCGGTTCTGCACCGGATCCCATTCGCTGGTCCACAGGAACGAGAGGCCGTACTCCTTGATCGCCGGCGCCGCGCCGATCAGCAGCGAGACGATGATCCCGGCGAGCAGGGCCAGCGTCAGCCACGCCGCACCATGGGCGAGCACCGAGAACAGCAGGTCTGCCCAGGGTGAAGCACGGCGCGCGGCGGGCGGTCGATTCTTCATCTCGGCCCGGATTTTCGCCTGCGGGCCGATGTACGAATTCGCCGGGAAGGTTGCCGACACGGCGTTACCTCGCGCAAGAGTCCGGATTCAGCTCACTTCCAGGCGATCGGCTTGCCCGCCGTGTCCTTGATGTTCGCCGCCCACGACTTGCGCGCCAGCTCCTTCACCGCCGGGGGCAGCGGCACGTATTCGAGGTCGTCGGCCATCCTGTCGCCGTTGACGTAGGCCCACTCGAAGAACTTCAGCGAGTTGGCGGCGTTGGCCGGCTTGTCCTGCGCCTTGTACATGAGGATGAAGGTCGCGCCGCTGATCGGCCAGGCTTCCTTGCCGGCCTGATCGGTCAGCACCTGGTAGAAGGTCTTCGACCAGTCCGCGCCGGCCGCGGCGGCCTTGAAGTTGTCGGAATCCGGGGGCACGAAGTTGCCGTCCTTGTTCTTCAGCAGCGTGTAGGTCATCTTGTTCTGCTTGGCATAGGCGTACTCGACATAGCCGATCGAGTTCGGCAGCCGTTGCACGAAGGCCGACACGCCTTCGTTGCCTTTGCCGCCGGCACCGGTCGGCCAGTTGACGGCCGTGCCCTCGCCGACCTTGGCCTTCCAGTCGGCATTCACCTTCGACAGATAGTTGGTGAAGATGAAGGTCGTGCCCGAGCCGTCGGCGCGGCGCACCGCCGAGATCGCCGCATCGGGCAGCGGCACGCCGGGGTTGAGCGCGGTCAGCGCCGGGTCGTTCCAGTTCGTGATCTTGCCGAGGTAGATGTCGCCCAGGACCTGGCCGGTCAGCTTGATCTGGCCCGGCGCCACGCCCTTGATGTTGACGACCGGAACGACGCCGCCGATCACGGTCGGAAACTGGATCAGGCCGTCCTTGGCGAGCGCATCGTCGCTGAGCGGCATGTCCGAGGCGCCGAAGTCGACAGTCTTGGCGCGGATCTGCTGGATGCCGGCGCCGGAGCCGACCGACTGGTAGTTGAGGCGCGCACCGGTGGCCTTGTTGTAGGCGTCGGCCCACTTGGCGTAGATCGGCGCCGGAAAGGTCGCACCGGCACCGGTCATGTCCTGGGCCAGCGCGCCTGCGACGGAAGCGCCCAGGGCGGTCGTGACGATCAGCGAACGGGCGAAAGAAAGCTTCATGGTTCCGGCCCTGCGCGGGCATGGGGAGCGAATGCTCGACGCCGGAACTCTAGGGAGGGTTTGTGACGCGGCCATGACATCGCCGCGCTGGAGAAGGCAGCTCTACAGCAGGCGCGTCACACCGGTGTCATCGTCCTGTCATACGGCGTCGCTGCCGCGACACCGCGGCGACGACACCTCGGTCGGGCGAGATGAGCCGATCGCCTCGGCCAGTTGTTCTGCGCAGCGCTGCGCCTGCGCCGCGTCCTCCGCCTCGACCATGACGCGCACCACCGGCTCGGTGCCCGAAGGCCGGATCAGCACCCGACCCGAGGCGCCGAGCTCGCGATCGACCTCGGCGCGCCGCTCGGCGAGCGCGGCGCTGGCGCGCCAGTCCGCGCCAGGCTTGAGCCGGACGTTGATCAGCGTCTGCGGATAGAGACGGACGCCGGCCAGCAGCTGCTCGAGCGACCGTCCTGAGCGCACCGCCGCCTGCAGCACCATCAGCGCGCTGACGATGCCGTCGCCGGTCGTATGCCGGTCCAGCGACAGCAGATGGCCCGAGCCCTCGCCGCCGAGCTGCCAGCCGCGGCGAAGCAACTCCTCGAGCACGTAACGATCACCGACCGCCGCGCGTGCGACCTCGATGCCACGCCCGCGCAAGGCGAGCTCGACGCCGAGGTTGGTCATCAAGGTACCGACCACGCCGGCCAGCGCGCCGCCCTGCGCCAGCCGGTCGCAGGCCAGCACGTAGAGCAGCTCGTCGCCGTTGTAGAGACGACCGGCCGCGTCGACCATCTGCACCCGGTCGGCATCGCCGTCGAGGGCGACGCCATAGTCGGCGCCGCTCGCGCGCACCGCCTCGACGAGCGCCTGCGGCGCCGTGGCGCCGAAGCCGGCATTGATGTTGAAGCCGTCGGGCTTGCAGCCGATCGCCGTCACCTCGGCGCCGAGCTCGTGGAAGACGTCGGGGGCGACATGCCAGGCAGCGCCATGCGCCGCGTCGACGACGATCTTCACGCCCTTCAGCGACAGCTCGTTGCTGAAGGTGCTCTTGCAGAACTCGATGTAGCGACCGCTCGCGTCGTCGAGGCGACGCGCCTTGCCCAGGTCGGCGGCGCCGGCCCAGCGCTGCTTGCCCGCGAGCGCGGTCTCGACCTCGCGTTCCCAGGCGTCGGGAAGCTTTTCGCCGCGCGCCGAGAAGAATTTGATGCCGTTGTCCTCGAACGGGTTGTGCGAGGCACTGATGACGACGCCCAGGCTGAGGCGGAGCGCCCGCGCCAGGTAGGCGACGCCGGGCGTCGGCAAAGGCCCGGTGAGCAACACGTCGACGCCGGCCGAGGCGAAGCCGGCTTCGAGCGCCGACTCGATCATGTAGCCCGAGATGCGCGTGTCCTTGCCGATCAGCACCGTCGGCCTGCGCTCCGACGCCTTCAGCACCTGTCCCACGGCGTGGCCGAGGCGCAGCATGAAGTCGGGCGTGATCGGCGCCTCGCCGACCGTGCCGCGGATTCCATCGGTGCCGAAATAGGTTCTGCTCATTTGGTTCGTTTCGGCAGGGGTTCGTTGCAGCGCCGGCTCGCCGCGGATTATCCGCGCGGCTCCGGTGCGGCCTTCCAGACCGCGAGCGCTGCGACCATGGCGGCGACGTTGTGCACGCGAACGATGCGCACGCCGCGCTGTACCGCCAGCAACGAGGCGGCGACGCTCGCCGCATCGAGCGCGGCCCGCTGTGCCGGCGAGCGCTCGGCGAGCGGTGTCGCGGCGACGCCGGCGAGCCGCGCCAGCGTCGCCTTGCGCGACCAGCCGGTGAGCAGGGGCACGCCGAGCTCGAGCAACTCGCGCTGGCGCGACAGCAGCTCCAGGTTCTGCGCCGAGGTCTTGCCAAAGCCGACGCCCGGATCGACGACGATGCGCTCGCGGCCAACGCCGGCAACCTGCACGGCGGCGATGCGCTCGCGCAGGAAGCCGCCGATCTCGGCGACGACGTCTTCATAGCGCGTATCGGCCTGCATCGAGCGTGGTGTGCCTCGCATGTGCATCAAGCAGATGCCGCACGAAGGATGCGCAGCGACCAGCTCGAGCGCGCCTGGGGCTTGTAGCGCGCCGATGTCGTTGACGATGTCGGCACCCAGGTCGAGCGCGGCGCGCATCACGTCGGGCTTGGCCGAGTCGATCGAGATCGGGCAGCCGAGGCGAACTGCAGCGCGCAACACGGGCAGCACGCGCGCCAGCTCGATTTCGAGGCTCACCGGCTCGGCACCCGGCCGGCTCGATTCGCCGCCCAGGTCGAGCAGGTCGGCGCCCTCGGCGAGCAGGCGCTCGCAGGTGGCGATGGCACGCGCCGGCGTCAGGCCGGGGTCGCCGTCGGAAAACGAATCGGGCGTGACGTTGACGATGCCCATGACGCGCGGCTGCGCCAGGTCGATTTCGAACCGGGTCGTCTTCCAGATGCTCATGACCAAGAAAAAAAACGGGGCCGCAGCCCCGTCTTCCAAGCGCTCGCGCGGAGAGTCACGCCACCGCGGTAGCGCTGCCCGGAGTCACCGGAGGCACGCCGCCGACCGGCTTGACAGCCGCGGGCGTCCAGTCCTTCGGCGGACGCGGCGGCTTGCCCGACATGATGTCCTCGATCTGCTCGGCATCAATCGTCTCGTATTCGAGCAGCGCGGCGGCCAAGGCGTGGATCTTGTCCTGGTTGTCCTCGATCAGCTTGCGTGCGATCGCATATTGCTCGTCGATGATGCGGCGGATCTCGGCGTCGACCTTTTGCATGGTCCGCTCGGAGACGTTGACCTGCTTGGTAACCGAGCGGCCGAGGAAGACCTCGCCTTCGTTCTCGGCGTAGACCATCGGCCCGAGCTCGTCGGTCATGCCGTAGCGGGTAACCATGTCGCGCGCGATCGAGGTCGCGCGCTCGAAGTCGTTGCTCGCGCCGGTCGTCATCTGGTGCATGAAGACTTCTTCGGCGATGCGGCCGCCGAACAGCACCGAGATCGTCGACAGCATGCGGTCCTTGTCGAGGCTGTAGCGGTCGGCCTCGGGCAGCTGCATGGTGACGCCGAGGGCGCGGCCCCGGGGAATGACCGTCACCTTGTGCACCGGGTCGGTCTTGGGCATCAGCCGTGCGACGAGCGCGTGGCCGGACTCGTGGTAGGCGGTGTTGCGGCGCT
>JANXWR010000056.1 GCA_025351025.1 Burkholderiales bacterium
ACACGCGTAGTCGCGCTTGCCCATCAGAAATTCCTGGAACAGCGGCGAAAGATTGAACTTCCAGGTCGGTTTCCGGTTCGAGAGAATCGCGCGGAACATCCGTCGAATGCGGGCGCGTCCCATGAAGGGCGAGCTTGATGAGGTCGGCGGCGGTGCCCTGCATCGGCGCGTTGATCGCCTGGCGTTCGGCGGCGGCGCGGCGCGGCCCGCCGCCGGCCTTGATGTCGGGCAGGTGCACACGACGACCGAACAGCGTCTCGACGTAGCCCGTGTCGCGGGCCGAGGCGCGTGTCTCGTCCATGTAGCGCCTGACGCCCGGATAGCGCGCGAAGTAGCGCTCGATGTAGGCGGTGGCGGCACTGCGCTCGATGCCGAGGTTCTGCGCCAGGCCGAACGCGCTCATGCCGTAGATGAGGCCGAAGTTGATGACCTTGGCGTAGCGCCGCTGCTCGCTCGACACCTCGGGTATGGTGACGCCGAAGACCTCGGCCGCGGTGGCCCGGTGCACGTCGATGCCGCCGCCGAAGGCCGCGAGCAGGCCGGCGTCGGCGGAGATGTGGGCCATGATGCGCAGCTCGATCTGCGAGTAATCGGCAGAGAGGATCATCGAGCCCGGCGGCGCGATGAAGGCCTCGCGGATGCGCCGGCCTTCGAGGGTGCGCACCGGGATGTTCTGCAGGTTCGGGTCGTTGCTCGAGAGGCGCCCGGTCACGGCGACCGCCTGCGCGTAGTTGGTGTGGACGCGGCCAGTCTTCGGGTTCACCATCAGCGGCAGCTTGTCGGTGTAGGTGCCCTTCAGCTTCGACAGGCTCCGGTGCTCGAGCAGCTTGGCCGGCAAGGGATAGTCGGCGGCCAGCTCGGCCAGCACTTCTTCATCTGTCGAAGGCGCGCCACTCGCCGTCTTGCGGCCGACAGGCAGGCCGAGCTTGCCGAACAGGATCTCGCCGATCTGCTTCGGGCTGCCCAGGTTGAACGGTTGCCCCGCCAGCGCATAGGCCTCGGTCTCGAGCGCCACCATGCGCTCGGCGAGCTGCTGGCTTTGCGCCGCGAGCAGCGCCGAGTCGATGAGCACGCCGGTGTGCTCGATGCGGGCCAGGATCGCCGAGGTCGGCATCTCGATGTCGCGGTAGACGCGCAAAAGTCCCGGCTCGGCCTCGATCTGCGGCCAGAGCGCCTGGTGCACGTGCAGCGCCAAGTCGCTGTCTTCGCACGAATAGTCGGCGGCGCGGCCGATCTCGACCTGCGTGAAGGAGATCTGGTTCGCGCCCTTGCCGGTCATGTCCTCGTAGGTCAGGCCGGTGCGGCCGAGGTGGCGAAAGGCCAGGCTTTCCAGGCTGTGCGGCTTGTGCGCCTCGAACACGTAGCTCTCGAGCAGCGTATCGTGGCGGTAGCCGCGCACCGCGACGCCGACGCCGGAAAAGACGTGGGTGTCGAACTTGACATTTTGCCCGACCTTGGCGGCGGCCGGGTTCTCGAGCCAGGGCTTGAGGCGGGCCATCGCCTCATCGAACGGCAACTGGTCGGGCACGCCGGCATAGTCGTGACGCAGGGGAATGTAGGCGGCCTCGCCGGGCGCCACCGCCACCGAGATGCCGACCAGCGTGGCGCGCACCGGATCGAGCGAATCGGTCTCGGTGTCGAGCGCAGTCAGCTCGGCCGCCTCGATGCGGGCGATCCAGCGGTCGAGGGCGTCCATCGTCGTCACCGTCTCGTAGTTCTTGACGATGGCTTCGCTCGGCACCGAGGTCGGCACGTCGATCGTCGGCGCCTCGACGGCGCTTGCCTGCGGCGCGGGCCGATCGGCGTTCGGGGACTCGAGATCGCGCTTCATCGCGGCGAAGCCGTAGCGCTCGTAGAAAGCGGCAAGCGCCGGCGCGTCGATCGGACCGAGCGCCAGGCCGTCGAACTCCGGCCAGCCCATGACGTGGCCGCTCAGGTCGCAATCGGTGACGACGGTGACCAGCCGCTTGCCCTGCGGCAGCCAGTCGAGCGCCTTCCTCAGGTTGTCGCCGACGACGCCCTTGATCTGCGACGCGGCGGCAACCACGCCGTCGAGCGAGCCGTGCTCGGCGATCCACTTCACCGCCGTCTTCGGCCCGACCTTCTCGACACCGGGCACGTTGTCGACCGAATCGCCGATCAGCGCAAGGTAGTCGACGATGCGCTCCGGCGGCACGCCGAACTTGGCGGTGACGCCGGCGGCATCGAGGACCTCCGTCGGCTTGCTCATCGTGTTGATGAGCGTGACATTGGCGTCGACGAGCTGCGCCATGTCCTTGTCGCCGGTCGAGATGATGACCTTGAAGCCGCCCTTGGCGGCCATGCACGAGATCGTGCCGATGGCGTCGTCGGCCTCGATGCCGGGCACGGTGAGCACCGGCCAGCCGAGCAGCTTGACCGCCTCGACGATCGGATCGATCTGCAAGGCCAGGTCGTCGGGCATCGCCGAGCGGGTCGCCTTGTAGTCGGCGTACCAGTCGTCGCGAAACGTCTTGCCCTTGGCGTCGAAGACGCAGGCGCCGTGCGCCGCCGGGTACTGCTCGCGCAGCAGATTCATCATCGACACGACGCCGCGGATCGCTCCGGTGGGAAAGCCGCCCGGGCCGCGCAGGTCGGGCAGCGCGTGATAAGCGCGATAGAGATAGCTCGAGCCGTCGACGAGCAGCAATGTCCTGTCCAACATTCGGGCGATTGTGAAGGATGGTCCGCAGCCGCCGCCTAGAATGGCGCTCATGAAATTGACTTCGCTCGCGGGAATCGCGACCACGCTGGCCTGGCTCTGCGGCGCCGCGGCGCACGCCGCCGACGTCGCCCCCGCGGGGCCTCCGGCTCCCGAGGCGTCGGCCCTGCGCGCGGGCGAGACGGCCGAGCCGAAGGGCAAGGAGCCGCTCATCAAGCGCACTGTCATCGAGGACAAGACGGCGCACATCGAAGAGCTGCGCGTGCGCGGCCAGCTGCAGAAGGTGACGGTCGATCCCAAGGGCAGCGCGCCCGGCTACGAGATCATCGTCGGCGGCGGCGAGCACGAATTCAACGAGGGCAAGAACCCGACGCGGGGCGCTGTCGGCCAACGCGTCTGGAACGTCTTTCGTTTCTGAGCGGCGCGCCGCTTCCTTCTCGATGGCGGTCTTCACCGAGGTTTCCTTCGACGAGGCCGCGCGCCTGATCGAAGGGCTCGGCATCGGCGCCCTGAGCCGGCTCGAGCCCTGCGCCGGCGGCATCGAGAACACCAACTACTTCGTCGACACCGGCGCAGGCCGCTATGTGCTGACGGTCTTCGAGCGGCTGAGCGCCGAAGAGCTGCCGTTCTACCTGCAGCTCATGAAGCACCTTGCCGACGCCGGCCTGCCCGTGCCCGGCCCGCATGCCGATGCGAGCGGCAGCCTGCTGCTCTCGCTCAATGGCAAGCCCGCCGCCGTCGTCGACCGCTTGCCGGGCGAGCATCACCTCGCCCCCGACGCCGCCGACTGCGCCAGCGTCGGCACCATGCTCGCCGGCATGCACCTGGCGGCCGCCGACTTCCCGTTCGTGCAGCCCAACCTGCGCGGCCTCGCCTGGTGGAACGAGACGGTGCCCGTCGTGCTGCCTTTCGTCGAGCCCGCGCAAGCCGCACTGCTGCGCAGCGAACTCGCGTTCCAGAACCACGTCGCAGCCTCGTCGGCATTTGCCGGCCTGCCGCGGGGCCCGATTCATGCGGACCTGTTCCGCGACAACGTCATGTTCGACGGCCTCATCCTGGCCGGCGTGTTCGACTTCTATTTCGCCGGCGTCGACTGCCTGCTCTTCGACATTGCCGTGGCGCTCAACGACTGGTGCATCGACCTCGAATCGGGTCGGCTCGTCGAGGAACGCGCCGAAGCCTTCGTCGAAGCCTACGAAAGCGTGCGGCCGCTCGAAAGCGCCGAGTTGCGCCTGCTGCCGGCGCAGATGCGCAGCGCCGCCTTCCGCTTCTGGCTGTCGAGAACGTGGGACGTCTACCTGCCGCGCCAGGCGATGCTGCTGCAGGCGCACGACCCGACCCATTTCGAGCGCGTCCTCCTGCAGCGGCGCGAGACGCCCTGGCACCCGGCCCGGCACCGCGACAAGGACGGCCTCGAGGCATGAAGTTCCTGAGCGTTCCTCCGGGCGAAGGCGTGGCGTGGGTGAGGCGCGCCTTCCAGGCCTTCTTTCGCCAGCCCTTCGGCTTTGCCGGTCTGTTCGCGGCCTGTGCCCTGATCTTCTTCGGCCTCATCGTCATTCCGGTCGTCGGCGAAGCGGCGCTGATCGTCCTGGCGCCGATCGGCACGCTCATCTTCATGATCGCGGCACGGCGCACCGCCGCCGGCGAGCGCCCCATGCCGGGTGCCTTCGTCGAGCTGCTGGCGAGGCCGCGAACCCGCCTCGTGCCGCTGCTCAAGCTCGGTCTCGTCTACCTCGTCGCCGTGTTCGGCGCGGTGCTGCTGATCGCCGCCGTCGAGGGCAACTCGCTGGCGGCGTTCCTCGATGCGGTCTCCAATCCGCAGACGACGCCGGAGCAATCGGCGGCGCGCCTCGCCGACCCGCGCCTGCAGTTCGGCTTCCTCCTGCGCATCGGTCTGGGCGCCCTGCTCTCGGTGCCTTTCTGGCACGCACCCGGTCTGGTCTGGTGGGGCGGCCAGAGCTGGGCCAAGGCGCTCTTCTTCAGCACCGTGGCGATCTGGCGCAACAAGGGCGCGTTCGCGGTCTACGGCCTGGTCTGGATCGGCGTCGGCCTGGTCTTCGCGATGCTGCTCGGCGTCGTCATCGCCCTGCTCGGCGAGCAGCAGGCTCGCTTCGTCGCGACCTCGATTTTCTTCTTCGTCTCGACCGTGCTCTACGCGAGCCTCTGGTTCACCTTCGCCGGCTGCTTCGCCGAGGCCGGGGCCGGAGTCGAGCCAGAGCCCGAGGCCGGCCCGGACCCGTCATCCTGAGCGAAGCGAAGGATCCCGGCGCTACGAAGAGATTCTTCGCTGCGCTCAGAATGACAATCCTGCAATGACAGAGGACACGCCATGAACAACAAAGTTGCCATCGTCACCGGCGCGGGCAGCGGCATCGGCCGGGCCACGGCGCTCGCCCTGCTCGAGGCCGGCTGGCATGTCGCCCTGGCCGGCCGCCGCGCCGACGCGCTCGAGGCTGCGCGCGCGGCCGCCGGTGACCTCGCCGGCCACGCCATCGCCGTGCCGACCGACGCCACCGACCCGGCCGCCGTGAAGGCGCTCTTCGCTGCGACGAAAACGGCCTTCGGCCGCCTCGACCTGCTCTTCAACAACGCCGGCACCGGCGCGCCGGCCATTCCGCTCGAGGACCTGACGATCGAGCAGTGGAAGAACGTGGTCGACCTCAATCTCAGCGCCGTCTTCTACTGCACGCAGGAAGCCTTTCGCATGATGAAGGCGCAGACGCCGCGTGGCGGCCGCATCATCAACAACGGCTCGATCTCGGCGCATGCGCCGCGGCCTTTCAGCTCGCCCTACACCGCGACCAAGCACGGCATCACCGGCCTGACCAAGGCGACCTCGCTCGACGGCCGCGCCTACGACATCGCCTGCGGCCAGATCGATATCGGCAACGCCGCCACCGAGATGACGCAGCGCATGACCGCCGGCGTGCGCCAGGCCAACGGCGAGATGGCGCCCGAGCCGCGCATGGACGTGCAGCATGTCGCCGACTCGGTCGTGCACATGGCGAGCCTGCCGCTCGACGCCAACGTGCAATTCCTGACGGTCATGGCCACCAAGATGCCTTTCGTCGGCCGCGGTTGATCGACGACAATGTTCGCATGAACGCTCTGATACACCGGCGTATCTGTGCGCTCGCCGTCGCGCTCCCGTTGGCCTGGGCCTTGCCCGGCTGCGCCGTCGTCAGCGTCGTCGGCGCTGCGGCGGGTGCCGCGGTGTCGGTCGGCAGCGCGGCCGTATCGGTCGGTGGCGCGGTCGTCGGCAGCACCGTGCGAGTCGCCGGCAAGGTGGTCGAGAAGACCGTCGACGTCGTCGTGCCGGGCGGCGGCGCACCCGCCAAGTAAGCAGAATCAAGAAGCATCGATGACGACCAACATCCATTTCATCGGCGGCGAGAAGGGCGGGGTCGGCAAGTCGCTGAAGTCGCGCGTGCTCGCCCAGTACATGATCGACCACGAGCTGCCCTTTCTCGGCTTCGACACCGACCGCTCGCACGGCGCGCTGATGCGCTTCTACGCCGGCTACGCCTCGCCGGTCGCGGTCGACCGCATCGAGTCGCTCGACGCCATCGTCGAGGCCGCCGTCGACCAGCCCGGCCGGCGCATCCTGTCGACCTGGCGGCGCGGACGCACGACCCGCTCGCCACCTGGATGGAAGAAGCCGGCGTGCTGAGCCTGGCCGACGAGCTCGGCATGAAGCTCTTCTACTGGCACGTCATG
>JANXWR010000073.1 GCA_025351025.1 Burkholderiales bacterium
CGTTCGGCGACGCCGCGGCGCTCGAGGCGGCGATCGGCCCGAACACGGCGGCCTTCATCGTCGAGCCGGTGCAGGGCGAGGCCGGCATCATCGTGCCGCCGGTCGGCTACCTGCGCGCGGTGCGCGAGATCTGCACCCGCCACAACGTACTCATGATCGCAGACGAGGTGCAGACCGGCCTCGGCCGCACCGGCCGCATCCTTGCCTGCGATCACGAAGACGTTCGTCCCGACGGCCTGACGCTCGGCAAGGCGCTCGGCGGCGGGCTGCTGCCGGTCAGCGCTTTCTGCGCGCGCGAAGATGTCATGTCGGTGTTCAGCCCCGGCGATCATGGCAGCACCTTTGGTGGCAACCCGCTCGCCGCCGCAGTCGGTGAAGCCGCGCTGGCATTGCTCGAGAACGGTCCGTTCTGCGAGACGGCGCGGGTCCAGGGCGACTACCTGCTGGCGCGCCTGACGCGGCTCGCCCATCCTGCGATCACCGATATCCGCGGCAAGGGTCTGCTCGTCGGCGTCGAGATCGATCCCGCCTTCGCCGGAGCCCGACGTGTCTGCGACATGCTCGTCGACGAGGGCGTGCTGACCAAGGACACGCATGGCACCGTCGTGCGCATGGCGCCGCCGCTGACGATCGGACGTGCGCAGATCGACATGGCCGTCGCCGCGCTTGGCCGCGCTCTCGACCGCATTGCCGCGTCCGAGCCGGTTGCTGCCTGATCAGCCTGAAACGAACGCGGAGGCGGTGCCGGCGAACACGGCGAAGCCCAGCCAGTGGTTGAGGCGAAAGGCGCGAAAGCACCCTTCGCGGCTGCGGTCCCGGATCAGCGTGTAGTGCCACGCGGCGATGCCCGCCGCGGCGACGAGGCCGGCGAAGTACGGCCAGCCGAGCCCGAGCTGCGCGCCGAGCACGCCCCAGACGACGAGAAAGGCGGCGTAGAAGAGCATCACCGCGGCGACGTCGAAGCGCCCGAGCATGATGGCCGAGGTCTTGATGCCGATGCGCAGGTCGTCGTCGCGGTCGACCATCGCGTATTCGGTGTCGTAGGCGAGCACCCAGAACAGGTTGCCGAGCAGCAGCCACCAGGCCAGGGCCGGGACCGCGCCGACCAGCGCCGGCAGTGACCTTGCGTCGCCGCCGCGCGCCGCGGCAAACGCCATGGGTATTCCGAAGCTGAATGCGACACCCAGGACCGCCTGCGGCATCGCGAAGAAGCGCTTGCTGAACGGATAGAACAGCGTCACCGCCAGCGCGGCGAAGCTCCAGGCGACGGCAGTGGCATTGGTCGTCAGCACGAGCGCGAATGCGGCCAGCGCCAGCGCAGCGCCGAGCGCGAGCGCCTCGCGCGGCGCGACCGCGCCGCTCGTCACCGGCCGCGTCGCGGTGCGCTTGACATGGCGATCGAACTCGCGGTCGGCGACGTCGTTGGCGGCGCAACCGGCGCTGCGCATGAGAAAGGTGCCGACGACGAATACGGCGAGCAAGTGCCAGCCGGGAAAGCCGCCGGCGGCGATCCAGAGCGCCGACAGCGTCGGCCAGAGCAGGAGCAGTGTGCCCGCGGGGCGGTCCCAGCGGATCAGGTCGAGGTAGAGGACGAAGCGCGAGCGGCCCGGGCTAGTCATATCGTGCGACCAGCTCCTTTTCGATCCGGGACTGCGGCAGCAGCTGGCTGCCCGACAGCCACAACTCCTTCGCCTTGCCGCGCGCGTCGAAGGTCATGCGCACCGGCTCGCCATGATTGGCGAAGCCGCCGGCGAGCGCCACCCGTCCGCTCGCGCTGCCGTTGCGCCTGCCGGCAGAGACGGCGATCTCGCTCGCATCCTGCACCGGGTTGGCGAGCATCGGATTGGCGATCAGCACCTTGTCGCGCATCGGCAGCAGATCGGTGGCACCCCACAGGCTCCACCAGCGCCCGCTCCATGCGGCGGTGCGGCGCGACGGCGCGCCGTGCCGCGAGAACGCGCGCAAGACGTGCAGGGTGCCGTCGAGCCAGATGTTCGACGGACCGTCCGACGCGTTCGTCAACACCGAGACGGTGAGCGCGTGCGCAGGCACGGTCACGGTTCGCGTGATCGTTCCCTGGAAGCCGCCGGTGTGGCCGAACCATTCCCAGTCGGCGAGCGCGCCCGAGATCGTGCCCAGCCCGTACCAGCGCTCGATGCTCGCGTGCGGATCGCGCCAGCGTCGCCGCGTCATCTCGCGCCGGCTCCCTGGCGACAAAACGCTCTTCTTCGTCGCCGGCGCCAGGCTGGCATAGAAGCGGGCCAGGTCCGATGCGGTACTGACGAAGCCGGTCGCGGCGGCCAGGGCATGGGTCGGGTTGTCGGCCGGGATGACTAGGCGCCGCCCGAGCGGCAGCTTGGGCGAATGGCCGCGCGCGAAAGGCACGCTCGGCGAGGTCAGGGCGAAGGGCGCGTCGGCGCCGGTCTCGCGCAGTCCCGACGCGGCGACGATCTCGCGCCCGACCCATTCGCCGTAGGGCTCGCCGGTGATCGCCTCGATGGCCAGGCCGAGCAAGCCGAAGCCGTGGTTCGAATATTTGAAGCGGGTACCCGGCTCGATGGCGGTGCCGCCGTCGAGATCGGCGCGCAGCGCCGCCTCGTCGAGAAACGGGCGCCGGTCGGTCCACTGGCCGCTGTCGGCGCCGTCGCGTACGAGGCCGGCGCTGTGCGACAACAGCTGCTCGATGCGGGTCGCGGCGATGGCCTTGTGCAGGCCGGCGATGTGGTGGCCGATACGATCGTCGAGGCCGATCCTGCCCTGCTCGCGCAGCTTCATCACCGCCGCCGCGGTGAAGGTCTTGGAATGCGAGGCGACGCGAAAGCGGTGCCGCGGCGTGAGCGCGATGCCGCGATGCAGATCCGCGTGGCCGAGCGCGAATTCGAGGACGACCTTGCCCTTGTGCGCGACGGCGACGGAGCAGCCGGGCTGCTCCGTCGTGAGCATCTGGAACGCCGTCCAGCGCGGCAGGTAGTCGAGCGCGGCGGTCAGCCATTTGTCCAAGGGCGGTCTCCTCGATTCGGGTTGGCAAGGGCGATTGTCGTCACAGCCCCTTTGTCGCCAGGAGCGTACGTCCTACAGACCGACGGCGCGTCCCTCATCCCCTGCGACTGCCGGCTCGCCGTTGAATCGACGACAGACGACTCTGGAGACCTCCATGAAGAAGATTCTCGTCGCGGCGCTTGCCGTGGGCGCCATCGGCTCGGCCTTCGCGCAGCCGAATGTCGGCGTGTCGATCGGCATCAATCAGCCTGGCGTCTACGGCCGAGTCAACATCGGCAACGTGCCGCCGCCGGCGCTGATCGTCCAGGAGCCGGTCGTCATCCAGCAACGACGCTACGTTCGCGAACAGCCGCCGGTGTACCTGTACGTGCCACCGGTGCATCAGCAGAACTGGCGCAGCTATTGCGGCCGCTACAACGCCTGCGGCAAGCCGGTGTACTTCGTTCGCGACGACTGGGTGCGCGAGCGCTACGAGCACGAACATCCGGGCTGGAACAACGGCCGACATCGGGGCTGGGACAAGAAGCAGAGGCATGAGGATCGCGACGACCGTGGCGATCATGGCCATGGCGACAACGGCAAGGGCCACAAGGGCGATCGGGACTGACCGTTCAGCCCTCGAGCTGTTTCTGGAAGACCAGTCCCGCGTGCTCGCGCAGCGCGTGGAAGCGAATCTTCGGCCAGTTGCTCTCGATCGCTCGTAGCTCGGGCGCGTATTCGACCAGCACCGTCGGCGCATCGACCGCGTCATAGGCGACGCGATGCTGGTTGGCGTCGATGAAGCGCTGCAATTCCCTGGCGCCGCCGTCCTCGGGCTCGCAGGTGACCCAACGCGCCACCTGAAAGCGGCTCGGCATGATGCGGGCCTTGACGCCGTACTCGTGCTCGAGCCGATGCGCGACGACTTCGAACTGCAGCTGGCCGACCGCGCCGAGCAGCAGCACCGAGCCTGCCACCGGCCGGAACACCTGGATCGCACCCTCCTCGCCGAGCTGAGTGAGCCCGGCGCGCAGCTGCTTCGTGCGCAAGGGATCGGCGACCTCGACCGAGCGGAACATCTCGGGCGCGAAGAACGGCAGTCCCGTGTACTGCAGCGCCTCGCCTTCGGTCAGGGTGTCGCCGAGCTGCAGCGCGCCGTGATTCGGAATGCCGATGATGTCGCCGGCAAACGCTTCGTCGAGCAGCTCCCGGCGTTGCGACAGAAAGCTCACCACCGTGTTCGGTCGCAGCTCCTTGCCGGAGCGGACCACCTTCAACCGCATGCCACGCTCGAAATGCCCGGAGGCAACGCGCACGAAGGCGATGCGGTCGCGATGCGCCGGATCCATGTTGGCCTGGATCTTGAAGACGACGCCGCTGAACTTCGGCTCGTCCGGATGCACCGTGCGCTGTGTGGCGACGCGATCGCCCGGCGCTGGCGCCAGGTCGACGAGCGCATCGAGCACTTCTCGGACGCCGAAGTTGTTGACCGCCGAGCCGAAGAACATCGGTGTCTGCTTCCCTGCGAGGAAGGCCTTGCGATCGAAGGGCGGCGCCGCATCGGTGAGCAGCGCGATCTCGCCCTCGGCCTGTTCATACTGCAGGCCGAAGCGATCGGCGTACTCGGCGTTGTGCAGGCCGGCGAGGATCTCGTCGTTGTCCCGGTCGCGGTCCTGGCCCGGCTTGAAGACGCGCATCTGCTTCTCGCGAAGATCCATGACGCCGTGGAACTGTTTGCCCATGCCGACCGGCCAGGTGAAGGGCACGACCTCCATGCCGAGCTCGCGCTCGATCTCGTCCATC
>JANXWR010000087.1 GCA_025351025.1 Burkholderiales bacterium
CAAGTGGACCTGCAAGTGCTGCCAGCTGCTGGTGCAGGAACCGGCAGCTCCTCAGGTCTTCGACAACGCGCTGCCAACGCCGGGCCTGCAGGCCCATACGGCGATCAGCCGCTTCGTCGACCACATTCCCTACTACCGGCAGGAGCAGATCAACGCCCGCTCGGGCGTGCACACGCCGCGCTCGACGCTGGCCTCCTGGAGCGGACAGACCGGCGCGCAGTTGATGCCGCTGTTCGACGCCCACCGGGCCTTCGTGCTCGGCTCGCGCATCGTGCACGCCGACGAGACGCCGATCTCGATGCTCGACCCCGGTGCGGGCAAGACCAAGAAGGCCTACATGTGGGCCTACGCGCGAGGTGCGTTCGACCCCGACCCTGGGGTGGTGTTCGACTTCTGCCTCGGGCGAGGCGGCAAGTACCCCACCGAGTTCCTCAAGGGTTGGAGCGGCACGCTCGTGGTCGACGCCTATGGGGGTTATGACGACGTGCTGTCGCTCAAGGGGCGCAGCACCGCCTATTGCTTCGCTCACGCCAGACGCAAATTTGACGAACTCATCAAAGCCACGCCCAACGCGAGCCCGGTCGCCGCCGAGGCGATCCAGCGCATCGCATGGCTGTACCGGATCGAGTCCGACGCCAGGGAGTTGACCGGCCAGCAGCGGCTGCAGATGCGCCAGGAGCGATCCAAACCCTTGTGGGAACAGCTGCATCTGTGGCTGCAGCTCGAGCGCAGCCGCGTGCCCGACGGCAGCGCGATCGCCAAGGCGATCGACTACAGCTTGAACCACTGGCTGGGGCTCGGACGATTCCTGCTGGACGGCGATGTGCCGATCGACAACAACCACTGCGAGAACCGAATTCGGCCTTGGGCTCTTGGTCGCCGCAACTGGCTCTTCATCGGCAGTCAGCTGGCCGGCGAGCGGGCCGCCATTGTGATGAGCCTGCTGCAATCGGCAAAGCTCAACGGGCACGAACCCTGGGCCTACCTGAAGGACATCCTCACGCGCTTGCCGACGCAGTTGAATAGCCGGATCGAGGAGCTGCTGCCCCACCGGTGGAAGCCTGCTGGCTGAGCTCGACCAAGTCGACCTCCAGCGCCGCGCTGAGGCGGCCGCCGCTCGAGCGAACTTGAATTCGATCAGCGCTACGACGCCGAGACAGCTCACGGCATACGCCGCTGCCTTCGGCCAGACGGCATCCGCCATGTTCGCCATGGACGCGATGCTCAGCCGCCGAACGGATCATCTCAAGATGCCACCGCCAGACGCATACCCTACTTCAACTGAAGTCACTCTCGAAATGGGAAGAAATGCAAGGACCTCGGAGCGCAACGCATCTTCGACAAATCGAACGAGATCGAAGATCTCGTCCAGTTCTGGTCAGTTTGCTGACTCGGCCGCGGCCGTTACCGTTTGGCTTTAGCCGCGAGCTCTTCGGACAGGCCCGCCGCAAGCGCTTTTCCGGCCTCTGCGGTCATTTCGACGGGGAGGATCTCTCCTCCATCAAACGCTAGTTGAACACGGATCTTGCCGTCGGCCTCCGCTCGTGAAACACCGGCACCCAAGATGTCGAGCGCGGGTGCCAGCGAATCCGAGGCGTGCTCAGTTTTATCCAGCAACGCGATCGCTGCGGCGGGTGCCAACTTTTTGGCGATCGCGATGTCGACCTTCGACTTTTTGCGGCGACGCGACGAACTTGAAGGCGGCTTTTCAGACGACTGTTTAGGCGCCTTCACCGAGGGCGGAGCGCTTTTGCGAGCCGCCTTCGACACGGTATTGGTCATTGAAAAAGCCTCCTCTGCAACGTCCAATATCTGAATCGTGACGCCCCTCAGCGCGCCACTTTAGCGCAATCTGCTCGGCCGGCAATGCGATACTCCGGTCACTCCTGCGCTGCTGATCGCCCGCCAGCCCAATGCGTCCGTCTTTCGGCAGGGACGTCCAGAAATCATGCTGGCCGATTGCTGCCGATACAGGGCGATGTCCCACTGATAGTTGCAACCGGCGGCGGCTGGGGACACGTTACGCGGCCATTTTGGCCTCGTCAACGTGAGCTTTGCGGTCAGGCCGACCCAATGCGGTTTTGAGGATCC
>JANXWR010000213.1 GCA_025351025.1 Burkholderiales bacterium
TGCTGATGAACATCCCGCTCGGTGACTTCAACCGCGGCCCGGTCGGTGCCGCGAGCTTTGCCTTCCGTGGCGAACGCATAGGCGCCAACATCTGCTACGAAGACTTGTTCGGCGAGGAGCTGGCGGCACGCTTCAACGATGCGGCGAAGGCGCCGACGATCTTCGCCAACCTCAGCAACATCGGCTGTTTCGGCGACACGATCGCGATCACCCAGCACCTCGAAATTTCGCGAATGCGCGCGCTCGAGTTTCAGCGCCCGATGCTGCGCGCGACCAACACCGGCGCCACCGCCGTGATCGATCACAACGGCTTCATTGCCGCAAGACTGCCGCCGCTCAAGCAAGGGGTGCTCGATGCCAACGTGCAGGGCCGAACCGGCCTTACACCGTTCGCCTGGTGGGCGGCGCGTTTCGGCCTGTGGCCGCTGACTCTGCTTGCCGTGCTGATCGTTGGCAACGCCGTATTCGCCGCCCGCCGGCGCGGCTGAAACCGGCCTGCGCGGCGCGGCTCGCAAGACCTCGCGCCTCTAGAATCGCGGCTTCTCGAAAGACCGAAACGCCTCGACGCATGCTCACTTTCCAGCAAATCATTCTCAGCTTGCAGGACTACTGGGCACGCCAGGGTTGCGCGCTCTTGCAGCCCTACGACATGGAAGTCGGTGCCGGCACCAGCCACACCGCGACCTTTCTGCGCGCGATCGGCCCCGAGCGTTGGCGCGCTGCCTACGTGCAGCCGAGCCGCCGCCCGAAAGACGGCCGCTACGGCGAGAACCCGAATCGGCTACAGCACTACTACCAATACCAGGTGGTGCTGAAGCCCGCACCCGCCGACATCCTCGACCTCTACCTCGGCTCGCTCGAAGCGCTCGGCTTCAACCTGAAGACCAACGACGTGCGCTTCGTCGAAGACGACTGGGAGAACCCGACGCTGGGCGCCTGGGGCCTCGGCTGGGAGGTCTGGCTGAACGGCATGGAGGTAACGCAGTTCACCTACTTCCAGCAGGTCGGCGGCATCGAGTGCCGGCCGATCACCGGCGAGATCACCTACGGGCTCGAGCGGCTGGCGATGTACGTGCAAGGCGTCGACAACGTCTACAAGCTGCAGTGGACCGAGGGCCTCAGCTACGCCGACGTCTACCACCAGAACGAAGTCGAGCAGAGCGCCTACAACTTCGAGCACAGCGACGTCGAGTTCCTGCTCGTCGCCTTCGCGGCGCATGAACGGCAGGCCAAGGCGCTGATGGAGCTGCAGCTCGCGCTGCCGGCCTACGAGCAGGTGCTGAAGGCGGCGCACAGCTTCAACCTGCTCGACGCGCGCGGCGCCATCAGCGTGACCGAGCGCGCGGCGTACATCGGCCGGATCCGTGTGCTAGCGCGCAGCGTGGCGCAGAGCTATCTCGAGAGCCGGGCTCGGCTGGGCTTTCCGATGGCGAAAAAAGAGTGGGGCGAGGAAGTCCTGGCCCAGCTCGCGGCCCGCAAACCGAAGGCCACGGAGCGATGACTCGCGCCGACCTGTTGGTGGAACTGCTGGTCGAGGAGCTTCCGCCCAAAGCGCTGCCGGCGCTGGGCAAGGCCTTCGCCGAAAGCATTCGCCGGTCGCTTGTCGTCCACGGGCTCGCGTCGCCCGACGCTGTGTGCACCAGCTTTGCGACACCGCGTCGCCTGGCGGTGCGGGTCGAAGGTGTGCGCGACCGGGCCGACGATCTGACCGAGATCGAGCGGCTGATGCCTGAGCGCGTCGCCTTCGATGCGGAGGGAGGGGCGACGGTCGCGCTTCGCAAGCGGCTCGCCAAGATGTTCAATTGCGAGGTCGATGCCGAGCCGGTGACCGTCGCGCTGGGCCAGGTGCATCGTCGCGACGGCTTCGCCGAGGTGTCGTTCGTCAGGGCCGGGCAGGGGATTCAAGTCGTGCTCCAGGCGGCCGTGGAGAAGGCGATCGCCGAGCTGCCTACACCGAAGGCGATGAGCTATCAGCTGGCCGACGGTTGGACCAGCGTCAGCTTCGTTCGTCCGGCGCATGGCCTGGTCGCCTTGCATGGTGAGAGCCCGGTCGAGGCCCATGCGCTTGGGCTCGACGCCGGGCGTACGACGCTCGGCCACCGCTTCGAGGCGTCCGTGTCGCCGATCGTCGTGCGCTCGGCCGCGAGCTACGATGCCCAGCTGCGCGATGAAGGTGCGGTCATCGCGAGCTTTGCCGAGCGGCGCACCGAGATCGCCCGCCAGCTCGCAAGCGCCGGTGCGAAGGCGGGCCTGACGCCGATCGACGACCCGGCCCTGCTCGACGAAGTGACCGGCCTCGTCGAGCGCCCCAACGTGTTGGCCTGCGAGTTCGAGGCCGAGTTCCTCTCGGTGCCGCCGGAATGCCTCGTCCTGACGATGAAGGCGAACCAGAAGTACTTCCCGCTGCTCGACGCCAAGGGCGCGTTGACGAACCGCTTTCTCGTCGTCAGCAATATTGCGCCGGCCGACGCGAGCCGCATCGTCGAGGGCAACGAACGGGTCGTCCGGCCGCGGCTGGCCGATGCGAAGTTCTTCTTCGACCAGGATCGCAAGAAGACGCTCGCGTCGCGTGTGCCCGGGCTCGACAAGGTCGTCTATCACGCGAAGCTGGGCACGCAGGGCGAGCGCGTGAGGCGGATACGCGCCATCGCGGGCTGGGTCGCCGAGCGGATCGGTGCAGACGCCCGCCTGGCCGACCGGGCCGCCGAGCTGGCGAAGGCCGACCTGCTGACCGACATGGTGGGCGAGTTTCCGGAGCTGCAGGGCGTCATGGGTGGCTATTACGCCGAGCACGATGGCGAAGCGGCCGATGTCGTTGCTGCCATCAAGTCGCAATATGTCAACAGGCGTTCCGAAGCAAAGGAAGACGAAGCGCCGAATCTCGTCGGCGCTGCACTACTGCTGGCCGATCGAATCGAGACGCTCGTCGGCATCTGGGGCATCGGCTCCAAGCCGACCGGCGACAAGGACCCGTTCGCGCTGCGGCGGCATGCGCTTACCGTGATTCATGCGTTCGCGCTGCTGACGGCTTTCGACGCCACGGCTACGCACAAGCTTCTGCTTGCCAAGCTGCTGCAGTTCGCCGTTTCGACGTTCGCCCCGTTGTCGCTCGATCCGGCGACGGTCGAGCAGGTCGAGGATTTCATCTACGAGCGCTACGGCAACCAGCTGGCCACCGGCTTCGACGTCCACGCAGTTGGCGCCGTCATGGCGCAGCGCCCGCCGCTGCAGCAGGTGGTCCCGCGCCTCGAGGCTGTTCGGAACTTCCAGCGTCTCTCCGAGGCGGCATCGCTGGCTGCAGCGAACAAGCGCGTCGGCAACATCCTGAAGAAGTCGAGCGACGAGGCGTCGCGACACGTTCGGAGCGCGCTCCTTGTCGAGCCGGCGGAGCAGGCTCTGCATGCCTCGCTGCTCAAGGTCGAGTCCGTGGCCGGCGAGGCGTTCGACCGGCGCGACTACACCGCTTCGCTAAAGGCGCTGGCGGCCTTGAAAGGCCCGGTCGACGCCTTTTTCGACACTGTCATGGTCAATGCCGACGACCTCGCGCTGCGCGGCAACCGGCTCGGCCTGCTCCTTCAGCTGCACGCGGCCATGAACCGCGTCGCCGATCTGTCCAAGCTGGCGACTTGACGAAGCCACAATCTGTCGTCATGAAGCTCGTCATCCTCGACCGCGACGGCACGATCAACGAGGATCGCGACGACTACGTGAAGTCGGCCGACGAGTGGCAGCCGGTGCCCGGCGCGCTCGAGGCGATCGCCCGGCTCAACCATGCCGGCTGGCACACCGTGATCGCGACCAACCAGTCGGGGCTGGCGCGCGGCCTCTTCGACATGGCGGCGCTGAACGCGATCCACGCCCGCATGAACCGCGAGCTGGCCGAGGTCGGCGGCCGCATCGACGCCGTCTTCTTCTGCCCGCATGGCCCCGACGACGGCTGCCGCTGCAGGAAGCCGCTGCCCGGCCTGTTCGAAACGATCGGCGAGCGCTACGGCATCGACCTCGCCGAGGCGCACGTGGTCGGCGACTCGCTGCGCGACCTGCAGGCCGGCGCCTCGGTCGGCTGCATGACGCACTTCGTGTGCACCGGCAAGGGCGCGCGGCTCGACGAGGCCGAGCTGGTCGCGGTGCAAAGCGCCGTGCCGCAGGCGCGCATCCATGCCGACCTCGCCGCCTTCGCCCACGAGCTGCTCCACGAAGAGCGGGTCGGGCGCGGCGACGCGGCCGAGCCCGACTCGGTGTTCGGCGCGCTGTGATGGGCCGCGCGCTCGCCGTGCTCCGCTCGGCGCTCTTCTTCCTGTTCCTGTTCGTCACGATCGTGCCCTGGGCGACGGTCGCCGTCCTCTATTCGATCTTCGTGCGCGGCGAGCGCGTCTACTGGCTCTGCGCCGGCTGGCTCACGGTCTCGGTCTGGGGCGCGCGCGTCATCTGCGGCGTTCGCGCGCGAGTGCAGGGCTGGGAGAACCTGCCCGACTCGCCGGTCGTGCTGCTCTCCAAGCATCAATCGGCGTGGGAGACGCTGGCCTTTCCGACGCTCATGCCGCATCCGCTCTGCTACGTCTTCAAGCGCGAGCTGCTCTGGATCCCGTTCTTCGGCTGGGCGATGGCGCGCATGGACCTGATCCACATCGACCGCAGCAAGCGCGCCGAGGCCTGGAGCAAGGTCGCCGAGCAGGGCCGCCGCTACATGGCGCAGGGCAACTGGGTGATCATGTTTCCCGAGGGCACGCGCACCGCACGCGGCAGCCAGGGCAAGTACAAGAACGGCGGCACGCGGCTGGCGGTCGAGACTGGCCGGCCGGTGCTGCCGGTGGCCGTCAGCTCGGCGCGCTGCTGGCCGCGCAAGAGCCTGGTGCTGCGCCCGGGCGTGGTCGACATCTCGATCGGCAAGCCTATCGCCTCGACCGGCCGCGACGCCGATTCGCTGATGCGCGAGGTCGAGGTCTGGATCGAGACCGAGATGCGCCGCATCGACCCCGAGGCCTACCCGGCATGAGCCCGCCGGGCCGCCCCAAGGGCGAATCCGGAGTGCGAAAGCACGAAGGCACCCCAATGACGTCGGCGATCGTGCGCGGCCTGCGCCGCGTCGTCGATGCCCTGCAGCGCAGCCTGTTCGACGACGACGATCGCACGCCGGTCGTCGCCACGCCGCCGCCGGCCGACCTGTCGCGCCATCCACGCGCCAACCGCGAGCTCGCGCTCGATGGCCGGCGCATCGCCTTCCTGCTGAGGCGCTCGCGCCGGAAGAGCATCGGCTTCGTCGTCGGCATCGAAGGCCTCGCCGTCAGCGCGCCGGGGTGGGTGGCGCTGCGCGAGATCGACGCCGCGGTGCGCGAGAAGAGCGCCTGGATCCTCGCCAAGCTCGCCGAGCAGCGCGAGCGCGCCTCGCGCTTCGACGCGGCGCGCATCGTCTGGGCCGACGGCGCCGAGCTGCGCTTCCTCGGCGCGCCGATCCGCATCGCCCTCGACGCGCGGCACGGCCTGGCTGCCGGCGAGGTGGTGCTCGACCCGGCCGCGGAGGGGCAGGGCGCAGACCTCGCCACGCCGCGCCGACTGCATGTCGGCCTGCCGCGTGACGCCTCGCCCGAGCGGCTGCGCGACACCGTGCAGAGCTGGCTGCAACGCGAGGCGCGCACCGTGTTCGACGCACGCTCTGCGCACTTCGCCGAGCGGCTCGGCGTGCGCGTGAAGCGGCTAACGCTGTCTTCGGCGGCGACGCGCTGGGGCAGCGCCAGCGCCAGCGGCGCGATCCGATTGCACTGGCGGCTAATCCACTTTCCGCTGCCGACCATCGACTACGTGGTCGCCCACGAGCTGGCGCATCTGCGCGAGATGAACCACAGCCCGAAGTTCTGGGCGGTGGTGCGCTCGGTCGTTCCCGACTACGAGGCGGCGCGCGGCCAGCTCGGCAGCGAGCCGCTGGCGGACTGGGAGTGAGCGTCGCCATGCGTCGTGCGAACGCAGCGATCTGCCGCTAGCGCGGGCTCTGCTCGAAGCGATACACGCCATCGGCGCCGACCCGCCGTGCCAGCCTGCCCTGGTACCAGAGCGCGTGCAGGTGGGCGATCGATTCGCCCATCGCGAAGGTCATCTGGTGCAGGTCGAGCGGCCGCCTGAAGATCACCGGCACCAGCTCGAAGGCGCTTTGCGGTCCGTTCGCGGCCAGGGCCTCGAGCACATCGACGAAGCGCGCCGCGTGGTGGTCCTGCAGCTGGCCGATGCGCGTGTGCAGGCCCTTGAACGGCCGGCCGTGCGAAGGCAGCACCAGCACGTCGGCGGCGATCTGCCGCATGCGCTCGATCGAGTCGAGGTACTGCGTCAGCGAGTCGGCTTCCGGCTCGATGTCGATGACGCTGACGTTGGTCGAGATGCGCGGCAGCACCATGTCGCCGCTGATCAGCACACCCTGCGCCGCGCTGTGCAAGGCCATGTGCTCGGGCGCATGGCCGTAGCCGGCGTGGCAAGTCCAGTCGCTGCGCCCGCGGCCGCTGCCGACCGCTACCGTGCCGCCGTCGAGCAGGCGCCGGTAGGCCAGCGGCAGCGCCGGCACCAGGCCCTTGTAGTAGTTGCTGCGTGCGCCGACCTTGTCGACCGCTTCCGGGTCGGCGGCCATGCCGTGCTGGGCCATGAAGGCGGCCGAGAGCGGCCCGCCGAAACCGGCGCTGGCGCTGCTGGCCAGGCGCGCGACGTTGAAGTCGGTGGCGCTGATCCAGAGGCGCACGTTCCAGCGCTCGCACAGCCAGTGCGCGCAGCCGATGTGGTCGGGATGCATGTGCGTGACGATGACGCGCAGCACCGGTAGGCCGCCGAGCTGGGTCGCGAAGATGTTTTCCCAGGCGGCGCGCGTGGCCGCGTCGTCGATGCCGCTGTCGACGATGGTCCAGCCCTGGCGCAGCACGCCGTCGTCGTCGCGCTCGTCGCGCAACAGCCAGAGGTTGATGTGGTCGAGCGCGAAGGGAAGTCCCATGCGCGTCCAGAGCACGCCGGGCGCCACCTCGATCGTCGAGCCGCGCTCGGGCAAGGTCTCGCCGAAGGGATAGTCGAGCTGGCGCTCGAGGGCGTTCATCGTCGCCATTCGTTCTACACTTTCGCACTTTACGTAAACGTCAATCGGGAGTGTATTCGCGATGCCTGCCGGAGCCGTTCTGTCGCGTCCGCGACACCCTGACCGCGCCACCGCGGCGCCGACTTTCACGATCGGCGAGCTGGCGCGCGAGTTCGGCGTCACCCCCCGCGCCATCCGCTTCTACGAGGACTGCGGCCTGCTCGACCCCGAGCGCGCCGGCCGCAACCGCGTCTACAGCGCGCGCGACCGCACGCGGCTGAAGCTGACCCTGCGCGGCAAGCGCCTGGGCCTCAAGCTCGCCGAGGTCAAGGAGCTGGTCGACATGTACGAATCGCGGCGCGACACCGGCCCGCAGCTGCGCCGCTTTCTCGGCGTGCTGGCGCGCCACCGCTCCCAGCTCGAGCAGCGGCTCGGCGACCTGCAGACGACGCTCGCCGAGGTGCTGGCGCAGGAGTCCGAGGCGCGCCGCCTGCTCAAGGCGAGAACCGCAGCGTGAACCGGCCATGACGACCCAACTCGACGAGCTCTTCGACCGCAACCGCCGCTGGGCCGCGGCGACCGAGCAGCGCTCGCCCGGCTTCTTCACGCGGCTGCTCGCGCAGCAGGGACCGCAATACCTGTGGATCGGCTGCGCCGACAGCCGCGTGCCGGCCAACGAGCTGGTCGACTTGCTGCCGGGCGAGCTGTTCGTGCACCGCAACGTCGCCAACGTCGTCGCCCACGGCGACCTCAACTGCCTCTCGGTGATCCAGTTCGCCGCCGACGTGCTGCAGGTGCGCCACATCATCGTCGTCGGCCACTCGCGCTGCGGCGGCGTCATCGCCGCGCTCGAGGGTCGCCGCGTCGGTCTCGCCGACAACTGGCTACGCTATGTCCAGGACGTGCATGACCGCCATGGCGACTGGCTGGCCACGGTCGAGGAAGCGCGGCGGGTCGATGCGCTCTCCGAGCTCAACGTCGTCGAGCAGGCGCGTCATGTCTGCGAGACGACGGTGGTGCGCGACGCCTGGGCCCGCGGCCAGGAGCTGGTCGTGCACGGCTGGTTCTACGGCCTGCAGAACGGCTTGCTCAAGGACCTGCGCTTCACCGTGACCCGCCTCGAGGACCTCGACGACATCTACGCGCAGGCGATCGCCGGGATTCACCAGCGCCACGCCGGCGCCGCATGAACGCGCCGGCCTTTCCCGCGGCGCTCACCGACGCGCGCGCCTTCGCCATTGCCAAGGCGATGCTCGAAGGTTTCGATCGCCACTACCGGCTGTTTCGCCAGGCCAGCACCGAGGCGCAGGCGCGCTTCGAGGCGGCCGACTGGCACGGCCAGCAGCGCGCCCAGGTGCTGCGCATCGAGTACTACGACACGCGCGTCGAAGAGGCGGCCGAGCGGCTGCAGACCGAGTTCGAGGCGGGCGCCCTGCCGATGGACGTGTGGCAACAGGTCAAGCTGCACTACATC
>JANXWR010000234.1 GCA_025351025.1 Burkholderiales bacterium
CTTCGCTGCGGGGGCCGCCCCACGCCCGCGGCGACCGATGACCGCCAGGGCCCGAAGCGTGTAGCGCGGTCGAAGGATCTGGGTGGTGGGGCGCGCTGCGGAGCGGAAGTATTAGGAGGAGAGGCCGAGGCTTCAGCCTCGGACTCGGGCGCTATGGAGCGGAGCAGCGCGCCCCACCGCCCAGGTCCATCCGGCTCCGGCTGGGGACAGAAATCCTCCGAGAGGCTACCTCGGGAAAAAGATTGTTGACAATAGGCATTAAAAAACCAGAATTTGGCAGGTGAGCACGGCCCCCGCCAACATCGCGATCCTGAAGAACCACTCGTTGACCATGCTCGTGCAGCGCGAGCTGGAGCGGATGGTCCTCGCCGGCGAGCTGGTAGCCGGCGAGAAGCTGAACGAGCTGGCCCTGGCCGAGCGGCTCGGTGTCTCACGCGGCCCGGTGCGGGAAGCTTTGCGCGCCCTCGCCGAGACCGGCCTGGTGAGACTCGAGAAGAACCGCGGCGTGTTCGTGCGCGAGATCTCGGTCACCGAGGCCGACGAGATCTACGAGCTGCGCGCCACGCTCGACCAGATGGCCGGCCGGAAGCTCGCCCAGGCGATACGGCCGGTGCAGCTCGCCGAGCTGCGCGCTGTGGTCAAGCGCATGCAGGACGCGGCGATCCGCGACGACCGCGAGGGCTATCACGTCGCCAACCTGCGCTTCCACGACGCGCTGGTCGAGTTCGCGGGCAACGCCAAGCTGCTGCAGATGTACCGCCGGCTCGTCAACGAGCTGAGCCTGTTCCGCCGGCACACACTGGCGGAGCCGCGGCGGCTGCGCAAGTCGACGATCGAGCACCAGAAGATCCTCGCCCTGATCGCGGCGGGCGACGCCGAAGGCGCGGGCGCCCGCCTGCACGAGCACGCGATGGCGAGCCGGGAACGCATGCACCGCTTCGCGGCGACGGTCGCGGCGAAGGTGGAGGTGCGCCTGGCAAGCAACGAATGAAAGACCCGTCCACCACAAGGAGAGCGGCAAGCCGAGAGAGCCCAGCCGCCGGAACGTGTCAGCACGATGAAAAAACGCAGCCGTGTCACATCGCGATGGCACAGTCGTCCAGCCATCCACGAACGGAGACATCCATGCAAGAGACTTCGGTTTCCCGGCTGCAGCGGTCGGCAACATTCTGGTCACGGGCTTCGGGCGCGCTGCTCGCGGCCGGCGCCCTGTTGCTTTCGCCGGCGGTGGCGCTGGCGCAGGCCTGCGAGAACCCCAAGGTGCTGCGCTTCTCGATCATCCCGACCCAGGAATCGGTGCGCGAGCTCACGCTCTACAAGCCGGTGCTCGACATCCTCTCGAAGAACACCGGCAAGAAGATCGAGTTTTACATGCCGACCTCGTATTCGTCGGTGGTCGAAGCGCTGCTCGGCAAGTGGGTCGACGTCGCGGTGCTCGGGCCGGAGTCGTACCTGATCGCCAAGACGCAGGGCGCCGACATCGACGTCTTCGCCACATACTCCAAGAAGAAGGACGGCGTGCAGGAAGCCGGCCCGGGCTTCAAGTGGCCCACTCGATCTCCTACGACATGACGATGCACCACGGCCTGCCGCACGGCATCGCCTGCTCGTTCACGCTCGGCATGGTGCTGCAACGGGCGATCGGCAAGAGCGCCGAGCGCGACGCCGTGCTGGCGCGCGTCTTCGACGTGCCGCTGGCGCAAGCGCCAGCCGTCCTGCACGACTTCCTCGAAGGCCTCGGCGTCAGCACCCGGTTCGAGAGCTACGGCGTGACCGAGGCCGAATCGGCGCGCATGATCACGAACGCGCTCGGCGGCGTGCGCGGCAAGAATTTCATCGGCGTCGCCAGCGCCGCAACGAGCACGGGAGCCACTGCATGAACGCCAGGGAATTGCGCCGCGAGGCGATGCGGATCGGCGGCGAGCAGGTGCACCGCGACCGCGTCATCGAGGTCTTCAATCCGTACACCGAGCAGCTAATCGGCACCGTGCCGAAGGCGACGCTCGAAGACATCAAACGCGCCTTCGCCATCGCCAAGGGCTTCAAGTCGAAGCTGACGCGCTTCGACCGCGCCGCGGTGCTGAACAAGGCCGCCGCCATCGTCCGCAACCGGACCGCCGAGCTCTCCGACCTGATCACCGCCGAGAGCGGCCTTTGCAAAAAGGATTCGCTCTACGAGATCGGCCGGGTCAGCGACGTGCTGCTGTTCGGCGCCAGCGAATGCCTGAAGGACGACGGCCAGATCTTCTCCTGCGACCTTACGCCGCACGGCAAGAAGCGCCGCGTCTACACCCAGCGCGATCCGCTGCTCGGCGTGATCAGCGCCATTACGCCGTTCAATCACCCGATGAACCAGGTGGCGCACAAGGTCGTGCCGTCGATCGTCACCAACAACCGGATGGTGCTCAAGCCTTCAGAGAAGGTGCCGTTCTCGGCAATCGTCCTCGCCGACATCCTCTACGAAGCGGGGCTGCCGCCCGAGATGTACCAGGTGGTCACCGGGGATCCGCGCGAGATCGCCGACGAGCTGATCACCAACGAGCACGCCGACCTCGTCACCTTCACCGGTGGCGTCGCCATCGGCAAGTACATCGCCTCGAAGGCCGGCTACCGGCGCATGGTGCTTGAGCTCGGCGGCAACGATCCGATCATCGTCATGGAGGATGCCGACCTCGAGGAAGCGGCCACGCTCGCCGCCGCCGGCTCGTACAAGAACTCGGGCCAGCGCTGCACGGCGATCAAGCGGATGCTGGTGCAATCGTCGGTGGCCAACCGGTTCGTTGAGATGCTCGTCGCCAAGACCAAAGCGTGGAGCTACGGCGACCCGATGGACGCCAGGCTCGACATGGGCACCGTCGTCGACGAGAACGCGGCGCGCTATTGCGAGGACAAGGTCAACGAGGCGGTGGCGCGAGGCGCCAAGCTGCTCGTCGGCAACGAGCGGCGCGGCGCGCTCTACTCGCCGACCGTGGTCGACCACGTCACTCAGGACATGCCGCTGGTGCTGTACGAGACCTTCGGGCCGGTCTCGCCGGTGATCCGGTTCGACACCATCGACGACGCGATCCGCCTCTCCAACTCGACTGCCTTCGGCTTGTCTTCGGCCGTCTGCACGAACCGGCTCGACTACATCTCGCGCTTTGTCTCCGAGCTCGAGGTCGGCTCGGTCAACGTGCGCGAGGTGCCGGGCTACCGGCTCGAGCTCACGCCCTTCGGCGGCATCAAGGACTCCGGACTGGGTTACAAGGAAGGCGTGCAGGAAGCGGTGAAGAGCTTCACCAACATCAAGACCTATTCGCTGCCCTGGGTCTAGTGGGCTGTCCCGCGCGCCTGAACCGATGCGCCTTTCGACCTTCGCTTTCCTGCATCCGATCGAGCCGGCGCAGCTTCAATGCTTTCGCGGCGCCTTTCCCGGCGTCGAGTTCCTGCAGCTCGACGGCGACCCCTTGCCGAAGGGGCTGGAGCGGGCCGAGGCCGCGGCGATCGCCTGGACCGGACCGCCGATCGACGCCATCCTCGACGCGGGCCGCGGCCTGCAATGGCTGCATCAGCGCGGCGCCGGCATTGACCCCATCTCGACACCGAAGCTCGTCGCCAGCGAGCTGATCCTCACCAACGGCAGCGGCAACCACGCGATCAACATCGCCGAGCATGTGCTGGGGCTGATGCTCGCGTTCGCGCGCCAGCTGCCGGCGCTCTGGCGTGCGCAGGGCGAGCGGCAGTGGCGGCCGCCGGCCGCCGAATCGCTGTTCGAGCTGTCCGGCCAGACCCTGGCCGTGATCGGCACCGGTGCGCTCGGTGGTGCCGTCGCCGAGCGCTCCACCGCCTTCGGCATGCGGGTGCTCGGCGTTCGCCGCTCGTCGGCCGGCACGCTGCCGCCCGGGTTCGCGGCGATGGCATCGATAGCCTCGATCGACGGCGCGCTCGGCGAGGCCGACCACGTGGTCATCACCCTGCCGCTGACCGCCGAGACGCGCGGCCTGTTCTCGACCGCGCGCATCGCGGCGATGAAGCCGGGCGCGCATCTCTACAACGTCGGCCGCGGCGCCATCGTCGACCCGGATGCGCTGCTTGCGGCGCTTCGTTCGGGCCACCTCGCCGGCGCCGGGCTCGACGTCACCGACCCCGAGCCGCTGCCCGCCGACTCGCCACTGTGGGCCGAGCCGGGCGTGATCGTCACCGCGCATTCCTCGGGCCTCACGCCGCGCTCGTACGAGCGCTACCAGGCGCTGCTGCTCGACAACATCGGCCGCTTCGTGCGCGGCCAGGTGCTGCTAAACATCGTCGACAAGCGGCTCGGCTACTAAGAGCTTGTCCGTGAATAGGACGCCCCCGCGCTGGCGCGCCGCCGTCACTTCTTCGCGCTGCTCGCGGCGCCGGCCGGCGGCAAGGGCGCGAGCACACGGTTCTTGATCGGCGGAATCGCCTGCAGGTAGGCAAAGATCGCGTCGAGGTCGGTGTCGTTGAAGTGCTTGTAGGCCGGGATCGGCATCGGCGGCAGGATCTCGCGGCCGAAGCCGAGATGCTTGCCGGTGCGCATCGTGTCGGCGAACTGTTTGGCGGTCCAGCGGCCGAGGCCGGTCGCGCCGTCGGGGGTCAGGTTGGCGGTGAAGCTCACGCCCCACGGCCCGGCCCAGGCCGTGTTGGTCGCCGACGAGACGACCAGCCACGGCCCGGCGGGCAAGGTCGGCGCGGGCGGCATGACCAGGCCCTGCGGATGACCCGAGAGCAACCGGCTCAGGTCGGGCTCGGGCCCGCTCTTGCCCATCTTCAGGGGCGTGTGGCAATCGCCGCAAGCACCGGAGTCGACCAGGTAGCGGCCACGCAGGATCTTCTCGACCTCCGCCGCTGGCTTGGCCGTCCTGTCAGCCGCGCTTGCAGAAGGCGTTTGCGCGATCGCGCTACCGCCGGCGGCGAACAGCGAGAAAAGCAGCAGGGCGGAAGTCATGGCGACGGGTCGATGCATGGTCGTGGCTCCTTGTCTCGCTTCGATAGTCTTCATCAAAACGAAGGCAAAAAAAAGCCGCCGGGCGCGATTTTCACGCCCGACGGCCAGTGTCGAAAAGCGCCGCTGTCGCGACGCTCGCCCGCTTGGTCAGGGCATCGGGATCACGTTCATGGCCGGCGTCCACGGCGTGCCCACCGTCGCGCCCGCCAACGGGACGCGGATCAGGAACAGCGGGTTATAGGTCGGGCCGAAGCCGTGATAGCTCGGCTGGGTGTCCGCCAGCACGTAGGCCATGTTGTGTGCAGCGTCCATGGTCACCGAGTTGGGGTCGCCGCGCATGCCGAGTTGGGTCGCCGTGCCGTTGATCGTCGCCTGGGGCAAGATCGTCCCCGCGACCGTAAAGGCGTTGGTCGCCGTCGCTGCCGTCCCCGCGGCGAGCGCGCTGCCAGGCATTTGCACCAGCCGGAGGTTGTGCCCGAACTCGTCGGCCACGAGCGCCTGGTGCGAAGCGATATTGACCGCGACCTGGCCACCCGGGCCCTCGCCGACCGGGGCCGTGGTCTGGCCGGTCCCGGTCACGCTGAGCGTCGGCGCCACCGTACCCGCCGTGAAGCCGTTCATGTTGATCACGTAGGCCAGGTCCTGGAACTCCGGCGTGATGATCATCATGTTGGTCGAGCTGTCGAAGGCCACGCCGTCCGTCGTACCGAGCGAAGCCGGATAGCCCGTCTGGACCATCGGCGACACCGTCGAGTCGATGGTCGACATCGTTCCGTCGGACGACACGAAGATGATGCCGGTGACCGGATTCAGCGAGAACGAATCGGTGCCGCCGACGTTGATGACCGACGCGGCGTTCCAGGTCGGCGTCGCGGTCGAGATGTCGAGCAGGCCGATCGCGTTGGTGCCGGCGACGACGACGTGATTGCGACCGTTGTCGACGATGATGCCGCCGAAGGAGCCGCTGAAGCTGAGGCCGGTGCTGTCGACCGAGGTCTCGAGCGTGTTGCCCGCCGAATTGATCACGTGGATCTTCATGGCACCGGTGCCGGTGGCGGCGAGCACGTAGACACGGCCATTGCTGGCCGAGAAGTTGGACGCGATCGGCGTCGGCGTGCCCGGCAGCGAAATCACCTTGAGAACCGGACTGGCCACGCCGACGTTCAGGTCGACCACGGCGATCTGGCCGTTGCCCGTGGCGTCGAGCGTGTAGACCGGCACGTAGCCGATGTTGTGCTGCGGGTCGATCGCGATCAGGCCCTGGCTCGGCGTCGTCGTGTTGACCGGGGGAGCGGTCGGGCCAGCGAAGATGTTGCCCTTGACGTTGGCCAGGACCGTGGCGTTGCCGTTGATGTCCATCGCCTGGCCCTGGGTCGTCAGCGCGAACTCGCCGAAGGCGGTGATGACGTCGCCCGATCCGGCGGACACTGGCAGGTCGACGAGCGTGCCACCGCAGGTGTACTGGACGGTCAAAGCGCCGCCGGCGGCGTTGATCGTCTTGGCGTCGAAGACCTTGTCGCCGATGTCCTTCAGCAGGGCGATCAGCACTTCCTGACGGTTGCCGCCGCAGCGCGCGAGGTAGTCGACGACCAGCTGCGAATACGCGCCGAGCACGGCGCCGAGCTTGTAGGCGTCGACGTTGGCGGTGGCGTCGGTCTTGTTGAACGACGGCTGGATCGCGTCGACCGTCTTGGTGACCGTAAACACCGAGCTGATCAGGGTGTTGGCCGCCGCGAGCGCGGCGGTGAAGTCGGCGGCCGTCGGGGCGGTCTTGAGCTTGAGCTGGGCCTTGACGATCTCGTCGACGAAGCTGCTCATCGGCGTGATGAACACCTGCGTCGTGGCACCGCCGACCAGGGCGCACAGCGTCATCGTGTTGGTCTGGGTGGCGTTGGTCGCCTCGTCGAGGTAGGTGCCGCCGCCGACGCAGACGCGCGACGGCCCGGCGATCGAATGGGTGAAAGTGAAGCCGGTGGCGGTAGTGGTCACCGTCTCGACCGCCGCGCCATTGTTCGTGCCGTCGGGATTGACGTTGAAGAGACTGGCCGTTCCGCCAGTAATCGGCCCGAGGTACGCGCTGCCGGTAAACCCGCCGCCGCCACCGCCGCCCGGAGGCGGCAAGGAACCCGAATAGTCACCGCCGCAGGCGGCGAGCATGATCGATGCGACCACCGCGGCCAGCACGGTGAGCCACCTCGGGGCGGCGGGATCGCAAAAGCGCTTCGAAGCGAGCATCGTTGTCTCTCCTCTTTGTTGGCGAAGCCGCGATTCGACTGCGATTGGCGTTCCCGCACAAGACCCCAACCAGGGGGATCGCGTCCTCGAATACCCGTGGAGGGACAGGCGACGCCCGACGAGCAAGCGCCATGCCGCTCTACTCGAACTCGACCAGCGCCACGCCCTCGTCGACCTGGTCGCCGGCGGCGAAGCGGAACGCCTTGACCGTCCCGGCGTGCGGCGCGCTGATGGTGTGCTCCATCTTCATCGCCTCGAGCACGAGCAGGGGTGCGCCCTTCTCGACCACGGCGCCCGGCTTGGCGAGCAGGGCGATCACCTTGCCCGGCATCGGCGAGACGAGGCCGCTGCCTTCTTCCTCGTGCTCGGCGCCGACGACACCCAGCGGATCGATGAACTGCAGCGCGAAGACGCGGCCGCCGACGAAGACGTGACGACGATCGCCGACGGCGATCACGCTCGCGGTGACGCGCCGCTCGCCGAGCGTGGCCGTCAGCAGGCCATGCCCGCGGGCATGCACCGACGCGAGCTGCGAAGCGCCGGCGATGGCCAGCGTCCAGCCGCCTTCGGGTCTTGTCAGCGCATCGACCTCGCGCGAATCGTCACCGAGCCGAAAAATCATGCGCCGCGCCGCCCGGCCGTTGACGCGCCAGCCGTCGGGCAGCGCCCATGGCGAGCCGGTGCCGTGCGCCGCCGCGGCGGCATCGCGCGCCGTCTTCGCGTCGTGGTCGAGCTCGGCCAGCGCGGCAACGAGCCAGACGTCGCTGCTCGCCGGCGCCGGCGCGGCAAAGAGCGCCTCGTGCTCGCGCTCGATCAGCGCCGTGTCGAGCCGGGCTTCAGCGAAGGAAGGCGTGGCAATCAGGCGGCCGAGAAACTCGACGTTGTTGGCGACCCCGACTATTGCGTAGCTCGCCAGCGCGTCGCGCATGCGCGCCAATGCCGCGGCGCGGTTGTCGTCGTGGACGATCAGCTTGGCGATCATCGGGTCGTAGAACGGCGTGATCGAGTCGCCCTCCTCGACGCCGGTGTCGATGCGCACGTGCACCGACTCGCGCGGCGGCATCAGGTAGGCGAGCTTGCCGGTCGAAGGCAGGAAGCCGCGTTCCGGATCCTCGGCGTAGACCCGGGCTTCGATCGCATGGCCCGAGATCGCGAGCTCTTCCTGACGCTTGGGCAGGCGCTCGCCCGCAGCGACGCGCAGCTGCCACTCGACCAGGTCGAGCCCGGTGATCATCTCGGTGACCGGATGCTCGACCTGAAGCCGCGTGTTCATTTCCATGAAGTAGAAGCGGCCGTCGGGATGGGCGATGAACTCGACCGTGCCGGCGCCGACGTAGCCGACGGCCCTGGCAGCTTCGACCGCGGCCTGGCCCATCGACGCGCGGCGCTCGGCCGTCATGCCCGGCGCGGGCGCTTCCTCGAGCACCTTCTGGTGGCGCCGCTGCACCGAGCAGTCGCGCTCGAACAGGTAGACGCATTCGCCGAAGCTGTCGGCGAAAACCTGGATCTCGATGTGCCGGGGCTTCAGCACGTATTGCTCGACAAGGACGCGGTCGTCGCCGAAGGCGCTCTTCGCCTCGCGCTGACAAGAGGCCAGGGCCGCCGCGAAATCGGCGGCCGCGTCGACCCGCCGCATACCCTTGCCGCCGCCGCCGGCGCTCGCCTTGATGAGCACCGGAAAGCCGATCCGCTCGGCTTCCCTGGCGAGCAGCGCCGGGTCCTGGTCGTTGCCGTGGTAGCCGGGCGTGAGCGGCACGCCGGCCTTTTCCATCAGCGTCTTGGCCGCCGACTTCGAGCCCATGGCCCGGATCGCCGACGGCGGTGGGCCGATGAAGACGATGCCTGCCTTCGCGCACTCCTCGGCGAAGGCGTCGTTCTCAGAGAGAAAGCCGTAGCCGGGGTGGATCGCCTGCGCGCCGCTCGCCTTCGCGGCGGCGATGATCTTCGCGCCGACGAGATAGGACTCGCGCGCCGCGGCCGGGCCGATGCGCACCGCGTCGTCGGCCAGACGCACATGGCGCGCCTGCACGTCGGCGTCGGAAAACACGGCGACGGTGGCGATGCCCATCTTGCGCGCCGTCTTGATGACGCGGCAGGCGATCTCGCCGCGGTTGGCGATCAGGATCTTGGTGAACATCGGTCGATTGTCGTTGGTGTCGTGAGTCGTTTTCTGTTCGCTCTTGGTCTGCTGGTTTGCGCGCGGTGTCGGTTCGGGCTTGGGCTGGTGGGCGGTGTGCGGAGCGGAAGTATTAGGAGGAGGACCGCGGCTTCAACCTCGGGCCGGGGGACATGGAGCGGAGCACATCGCCCGCCGGCCCAAGCCCGCGTGCGTGACGCTGCGATCTCGATCCTCGCGCTCGGCTTCCACCTACATCCGGAACACGCCGAACTTCGTCGCCGGGATCGGCGCGTTCAGCGTGGTCGCGAGCGACAGGCCGAGCACGCGGCGCGTGTCGGCCGGATCCATCACACCGTCGTCCCACAAGCGTGCGCTGGCGTAGTACGGATGGCCCTGGCGCTCGTACTGCTCGAGCAGCGGCGCCTTGAAGGCGCGCTCTTCCTCGGCCGACCAGGCGCCGCCGCGCGCCTCGATGCCGTCGCGCTTGACGGTGGCGAGCACGGCCGACGCCTGCTCGCCGCCCATGACGCTGATGCGCGCGTTCGGCCACATCCAGAGGAAGCGCGGCGAATAGGCGCGACCGCACATGCCGTAGTTGCCGGCGCCGAACGAGCCACCGATCAGCACCGTGAGCTTGGGCACTTGCGCCGTCGCCACCGCGGTGACCATCTTCGCGCCGTCGCGAGCGATGCCGGCGTTCTCGACCTTCTTGCCGACCATGAAGCCGGTGATGTTCTGCAGGAAGAGCAGCGGCACGCGGCGCTCGCAGCAGAGCTCGATGAAGTGGGCGCACTTCTGCGCGCTCTCCGAGAACAGGATGCCGTTGTTGGCGATGATGCCGACCGGCATGCCGTAGAGCCGCGCGAAGCCGGTGACCAGCGTCGCGCCGTAGCGCGCCTTGAACTCGTCAAGCCGCGAGCCGTCGACGATGCGGGCGATGACCTCGCGCACGTCGTAGGGCTTCCGCGTATCCTGCGGGATGACGCCGTAGATCTCTTCAGGGTCGTAGAGCGGCTCTTCGCTGGCCTCGAGTGTCACCGTCTCGGGCTTCTTGCGATGCAGGCTCGCAACGATGCGCCGTGCGATCGCCAGCGCATGGCGGTCGTCGTCGGCCAGGTGGTCGGCAACGCCCGAGAGGCGCGTGTGCACGTCGCCGCCGCCGAGCTCTTCGGCCGTGACGATCTCGCCGATGGCAGCCTTCACCAGCGGCGGCCCGCCGAGAAAGATCGTGCCCTGGTTCTTGACGATGATGGTCTCGTCGCTCATCGCCGGCACGTAGGCGCCGCCTGCGGTGCACGAGCCCATCACGACCGCGATCTGGGCGATGCCCTGGGCGCTCATGTTGGCCTGGTTGAAGAAGATGCGGCCGAAGTGCTCGCGGTCGGGAAACACTTCGTCCTGGCGCGGCAGGAAAGCGCCGCCGGAGTCGACGAGGTAGATGCACGGCAGCCGGTTCTGCATCGCGATCTCCTGCGCGCGCAGGTGCTTCTTCACCGTCATCGGGTAGTAGGTGCCGCCCTTCACCGTCGCGTCGTTGGCGACGACCATCACCTCCTGCCCGTGCACCCGGCCGATGCCGGCGATCATGCCCGCGGCCGGGGCCTCGCCGTCGTACATGCCGTAGGCGGCGAGCTGGCCGATCTCGAGAAAGGGCGAGCCGGCGTCGAGCAGGCCGTCGACCCGCTCGCGAGGCAACAGCTTGCCGCGCGCCGCGTGCCGCTCACGCGACTTGGCGTCGCCGCCAAGTGCGATCTCGGCCGCACGGGCGCGCAGGTCGTCGACCTGCTTCTGCAGGAAGGCGGCATTGGCCCTGAAATCCTCCGAGCGCGTGTCGATGCGCGACTTCAACGCGGGCATGGTCTCCTGCTTGTCGTTGTGGTGCCGGGACCCGGAGCTTAACGTCGCCGCCGAAGGGGTCGGCGCGAGGCGGGTGCCCGGTCAGCCAAGCAAGGTCACGAGCAGCCCGGCGATGCCGAGGCCGAGCGCGGCCAGCGCGTCGCCGGCGATCAGCCCGCCGCCGAGCAACGAAGTGCTGCTCATGTCCTCGGGCAGCACCGCCCCGCCGGGGGCGGGCTTGGCCCTGGGCAGCGAGTTGAAGAAGCTGGACACGATGCCGCCGGCGCCGAGCCAGAGCGAGGTCGGCAGGTTGACGAAGCCGCCGAACGAGAACGCGTAGGGCGAAGGCAGGACCACCGCGTCGAGCAGGAAATCGACGCTGAAGCCGAGCTTGCCGCGCGCCACGAAGCGCCGGTAGCCGCCGTGCGCGCGGATCAGCTTGCGCAGCAGCTCGATCGCCAGGCCGATCGCCACGCCCACCCAGATCGCGGTGCGCTGGTAGGGCTTGTCGTCGGTCAGGCTGCGAAGCACGCCGACGAGCTTGTAGGTCATCGCCGCGCTCCACTGCGCCGGCTGCTCGGCGGCGCTCATCGCCGTCTGGTCGAGCAGCAACACCGGATAGGCGGCCATGAACAGGCGCGCGAAGCCGACCGAAAGCAGCGCGCCCATCAGGATGCCGGCCACCTGGTAGCGGAACTGCACGACGCGATTGGTGCCGAGCCGCCAGCCGGTCGAACGGTCCTGCTGCATGTCGCTGGCGACGCTGGTCGACACCAGCAGCACGGCGCCCGCCATGAGGCCGACACCCGGATCCTTCAGGCCGAGCGCCGCCATCATGACGATGCAGACGACGAAGGCCGACGAGATCGGGGCCGAGTCGCTGACGCCGGCGGCGATGCCGTTGACGACCGCGAACACGAACACCAGCGCCACCGCGAAGACCAGGTAGCCGACCGGCTGGCCGAGCACCCAATGCCCGGTGACGACGATGCCGATACCCCAGCATGCCACCCAGAGGGCGAGGCGAAGCGTGTTGATGCGCTTCCAGTCCGGTCCGCCTTCGGGTGCTGCCACGGCAGCGGCGGGCTGGCGCAGCCGCTGCACGGCCTGCCACGAGATCAGGCCGAGGTCGACGATGGCCGCCCCCATGATCGTGCCGAGGGCGATCAGAAAGGTGATCTTGCGGAACGGGTCGCCCTCGTGCAGCCAGCCGATCGACACGAAGTACGGCGCCAGCGCCCGGCCGAGCAGGCCGCCGAGGATGGCCGGGACGCCGATGCGCGCGCCGACGACCATGCCGGCGCCGAAGGTCGAGGTCGAGAGCTCGATGGCGCCGAGTACCGCGACCTTGGCCGAGGCGATGCCGCAGGCAAGCCCGACGGCGATGCCGGTGCCGAGCTGGCCGACCGAGGCGCGCAGCAGCACGGGGTCGGTGAGCGCGCGCAAGATGTTGGCGACTGCCAGTCCCGACGGGAAGCTAAGCTGCATGCGATCGACCAGGATCGGCGTATACAGCATGCCCACGCCGGCGCCGAACATGCCGATGCACAGCATGTAAAGCACGAGCTGCCATATCGGCGGCTGCGCCAGGCCCATCCAGACCATGGCCTGGATCAGCACGCCCATCGCGCTCATGCCGGCCACCGAGGCCGCGGCCGTCTGCATGTAGTTGGCGCCGTGCTTGCCCTCGGCGCCGTAGCCGAAGGTCACGGTCGAGCCGAGGATGCCGGCCAGCACCTGCCCGCCGACGAAGAAGCCGAGCGAGAAGTTCATGTACGAGGCGGTCACACCGCCCAGCGGGCCGAGCACGAAGATGCCGAGCCCGACCAGCAGCAGGTGGTACTTCCAGGTGCCCCGAGTCGGCAGCCAGGCCCAGCGCGGAGCCGCATCGGGGGGTGTGCGGACGGCGGCGACCGGCAGGGCGGCGGTGGGTGTGCTCATGGGCCGTGCCTGAGGTCGCGACGGCGGGATTCTGCGCCCGGCCGGCGACGGGGTCGCACCGGCCTTCGATCCGCACTGCCGTGTCCGGATCGGCGATCGCTTTGCGTACGTGCCCCCCGGACGCGCCAAGTTGCGTGCGTCCGGGGAACGTCCCTTCGGGGTCGGGCCTCGTGTCGCAACCCGAGGAGCCACGATGAGCACATTCCACCCGCAGGCCGCGAGGCCGTCGCATGCCGGCCGCCAAGCCCCACGATTCGTGCACGGCCGACGTGCCCGCGCCGGACGCGCTGCGCTCGTGCTCGCCGGCGCGATGACGCTCGGCCTCGGTCTCGCCGGTTGCTGGGACGACGACAGCTCGACGCCGGCCACCTACAACGTCGGCGGCAGCATCGCCGGCCTGACCACCGCCGGCCTGGTGCTCGCCAACGGCAGCGACACCGCGAGCCCCGCGGCCGGTGCGACAACCTTCACCTTCGCGACGGCGGTGGCCACCGGCAGCAGCTACGCGGTCACAGTGCAGACGCAACCCTCGAATGCGAGCTGCGCGGTCAGCAACGGCGGTGGCACCGTCGGCACGGCTACCGTGACCAGCGTCGCGGTCACCTGCACGCCCACCGCCTTCACGGTCGGCGGCTCGGTCAGCGGCCTCGCCGCAACCGGCCTGGTACTCGCCAACGGCACGGACACGGTGGCGGTCGCGTCGGGCGCGACCGGCTTCACCTTGCCGAGCGCCGTGGCCCAAGGTGCCGCCTATATGGTCACGGTGCAGACCCAGCCGACCGGCGAGCACTGCAGCCTGACGAACTCGACCGGCACGATCGCCGGCGCCAACGTCACCAACGTCGCGGTCGCCTGCGCGGCGGTGTCGCACACGCTCGGCGGCACGATCTCGGGGCTGCCCTCGGCCGGCCTGGTGCTCGCCAACGGCAGCGACACGATCAGCCCGGCGCCGGGCGCCCTGGCGTTCACCTTCGCCACGCCGGTCGCCGAAGGCGGCGCCTATGCAGTGAGCGTGCAGACGCAACCAACCGGCGCCACCTGCAGCGTCGGCTCCGGCACCGGCACGATGGGCACGAGCAATGTCGTCTCGGTGCAGGTGACGTGCGCAGCGAATGCCTACCACCTGGGTGGCACGATCACGGGCCTGACGGCCGGCGGGCTGATCCTCGCCAACGGCACCGATACGGTGAGCCCGGCGGCGAACGCCACGACCTTCGCCTTCGCGATGCCTGTGTCGTTCGGCGGCAGCTACAACGTGACCGTCACGCAGCAGCCGACCGGGCTGACCTGCGCGGTGGCCGGCACGTTCCCGGCGACGATGGGCCCGGGCGACGTCAGTAATGTCGCGGTGACCTGCGCCACCGCCGTGGCCTACGCGCCGTTGGCGGGCCACGAGGTCTGCACGCCGCCGATCAGCCAGGACGGCACCGGCAACGGCGCGAGCATTCCCGGCGCGGTGGCCATCGCATTCGATGCCGCCGGCAACGCCTATACGACGAGCGGCCTCAGCATCCACAAGATCACGCCAGGGGGCGTCGCCACAACGCTCGCCGGATCGGACGGCGGCGGACAACCGGGCCAGGTCGACGGCACCGGTGCAGCCGCCGGCTTCAGCGCCAACGTGAATTCTCTGGCGACCGATAGCGCCGGCAACATCTACGTCGGGGACCAGTACATGATCCGCAAGGTGACCCAAGGCGGCGTGGTCACGACCATCGCGGGGCAGGTCGGGAGCGGCTTCGGCAACGGCACGGGAGGTGCCGCGAGGTTCGGTTTCATCCGTGGCATGGCCATCGACAGCGCCGGCAACATCTTCGTCACCGACTCCAACTCGGCGATTCGCAAGGTCACCTCCGGCGGCGTCGTCACGACTCTCGCCGGCAGCAATCCGGCGCTCGGGCCCACCCCCGGCTTCGTCGACGGGGCGAGCCTCGCCGCGCGCTTCGCGACGCCGTGGGGCATGGCGATCGACGGCGCCGGCAACCTGTTCGTGGCCGATACGTTCAACAACGCGATCCGTCGGATCACGCCCGCCGGCCAGGTCACGACGCTGGCCGGCGGCGGGCCGGCGGCGGCCGGCTATCTGGACGCGACCGGTGCGGCCGCACGATTCAATTTGCCCGACACGCTGTCGATCGATGCGGCAGGCAACCTCTACGTCAACGACGCCAACGGCAGGGCGGTGCGCAAGGTGACGCCGGGCGGCGTCGTCACCACCGTGGCCTACACCGACAGCTTCACGGCCAATACCGGCCAGCCGGCGCCGAGCGGTGCATTGCACGTCGTCACCCTCCAGTACACAACCTTTGTCGCGAACAGTGCGGGCGTCCTGTACTTTCCGAGCGGTTGCGCGATCGAGAAATCCGGTCCCTGAGTCGCGCGCCCAGGCGGCGACGAGGCCGGTATGCAGGGCGCGGCGGAGGGCAACGGCGATGACAGAATGGGCGCATGCCCGACGAGCCGCTCACCGTCACCCTGCGTGCCGCGCACGCCGGTGATCGTGAGGCGGCGAACCGCGCCTACGCCGCGCTCTACCCCGAGCTGCTCAAGATCGCGCGGGCGCGGCTGCGCCGGCACCAGCCGAACACGCTGCTCGACACGCAGGCGCTGGTGCACGAGAGCTTCATGCGCTTCGTCGCGGCCGACAAGATCGGCATCGACGACCGCAAGCACTTCTTCACCTACGCCGCCAAAACGATGCGCAACATCGTCATCGACTTCGCGCGGCGCCGCCAGGCCGAGCGTCACGGCGGCGCGGCCGAGCGCGTCACGCTCGATACCCATTTGCTCGGCCAGGGCGAGCAGGACGCGTCGGTGATCGACGTCGACAACGCCCTGCGCGAGCTCGAGGCCCTCGACCCGGCCCTCGCGCAGGTGGTCGAGATGCGCTACTTCGGCGGCTACACCGACGCCGAGATCGCCACCGCCATGGACATCGCCGACCGCACCGTGCGCCGCCACTGGGACAAGGCGCGCGCCTTCATCCTGGCGCAGTTGCAGCCCTAGCCGCGCAGGCTGTCGGCGCAGCGCACCGCTCCCTTACCCGCTCGCGATGACCATCCCGGCCGGTCTGTGGCCCGAGCTCTCGGACTTGCTCGACCAGGCAATGGCGCTGGCGCAGCAGGACCGCGCCGCCTGGCTCGCCGAGCGTGCAGGCGATCGGCCCGATCTGGCGCCCCATCTGCGACGGCTGCTCGCCGCGCATGAGCGGCCCGAGGCGTCGGATCCGTTGCAAACCCGGCCCGCCGAGCTCATGGCCGAGGCGCTGGCGCAGCGCTCGCCGGAACGCGCCGCAGGCGACGGGCTCGATCGACCCATGGCCCCGCTCGACGAGGGAGGCATGACTTTGAAGGAGCGCCAGGTCGGACCCTATCGCCTACTGCGGGAGATCGGCGAAGGCGGCATGGCGACCGTGTGGCTTGCGGAGCGCGCCGATGGTCTGCTCGCGCGGCGCATCGCGTTGAAGCTGCCGCATCTCGGTTGGGGCCGTGCCGCGCTCGCCGGCCGCATCGCGCGCGAGCGCGCCCTCCTTGCCTCGCTCACCCATCCGAGCATTGCGCGTCTCTACGACGCGGGCATCGCGGACGACGGCCGGCCGTATCTCGCGCTCGAGTTCGTCGACGGTCAGGCGATCGACACCTACGCCGCAAAGCGCGGCCTCAGTACGGCCGCGAGGGTCGAGCTCATCGTGCAGGTCGCGCGCGCCGTCGCCTATGCCCACCACCAGCTCATCATCCATCGGGACCTCAAGCCCTCGAACATCCTCGTCGATGGCGAAGGACGTGTCCGCTTGCTGGACTTCGGCGTCGCCAAGCTGATCGATCCGGGCGACGCCGACTCGCAGGGTGACGTCACCGTCGCCGGCGGCCGCGCCTTGACACCCCAATACGCGTCGCCCGAGCAGGTTCGCGGCGATGTCGTCGGCACAGCCTCGGATGTCTATTCGCTCGGCATCGTTGCGCACGAGTTGTTCACCGGCACCAGGCCGTATCACCTGCCGACAGGCCTGGGCCTGACGGCACTCGCGGCCGCGCTCGACGCCGTCGAGCGGCGCCCGGCGAGCGAGCTTGCACAGGACGAGGGGGTGCAGCGCAAGCTGCGGGGCGACCTCGACGCGATCCTCTCCCGCGCCCTCGCCCTCGACCCGGGAGCTCGCTATGCGACCGCCGATGCCTTCGCGGAAGACCTCGAGCGGCACTTGCGCGGCGAGCCCGTCCGCGCGCGCGCTGCCTCGCGCGCCTATCTCGCGGAGCGCTGGATCCGGCGGCACAAGCTGGAGACGGCGATCGTCGCGGCGCTCATCATCGGTGCGGCCGCCCATGCCTACGCCCAGGTGCTCGTGTCGATCGCGATCGGCGCTGGCGCGATCGCCGCGTTGTGGCAACGCAATCGCGCGGTCCGTCAGGCCGAGATCGCGCAGGCGGCGCTTGCCCGCGGCGAGCAGGTCAAGGACTTCATCGCCTCGATCTTTACCCAGGCGGTGCCGCGCGCGGGCAAGGGCGGCGTCGTCGCTGCGGTTGACCTGCTGAGGGCGGCGGCGCATCGTGTGGAGGTTGACCTCACCGGCCAGCCGGCTGTCGCCGCCGAGCTCGGCGCGCTCATCGGTGCAAGCTTCAACGAGCTCAACGAAGTCCAGGCGGCGATGGCCTGGCTGCCGCGGGCCATCGAGCTCTGCACGCGCGCTTTGGGGCCGATGCACCGGCTCACGCTGCAAAGCCGCTATCGGCTCGCGGAAGCCACGAACTACCTCGGCGACGCCCAGGCGGCCATCGCGACGCTGCTCCCCCTGATCCGCGACCTGCGTGCGCTCCTCCTGGCCGGTGACGGCCGGCGCGATGAGATCAAACTGCTCGCGTGCGCCCTAGAGAATCTCGCCATCGCCTACGGCGCGAACGGCCGCGAGCTGGAAGCGACGTCGGCGCTGAACGAGGGCCTCGAGTTGGCCGAGCACCGCCTGGGCGAAGACAGCGACGAGGCCTTGTCGTTGCGCGTTGCGCTGTCGAATACGCTGATTCATTTCGGACGAAAGGCGGAGGCGTTGGCGGCGATGGGGTCGGCGCTCGAGATCGCCAGGACAGCCTACGGCGCCCAACGACCGCATCGCATGTTGCTGAGCGTCGAGCGAGCCCAGGCCAACGCGATGGCGTCGAACAACCGCCCGGGCGATGCCGCGGTGTTGCTGCGCCAGGCGCTCGCCGATGAACGAGCGCTCGATGTCGACGACACGCCGCGGGTACGCGAAGCGATGACGTTTCTGGGCAAGGCACTGCTCTTGAGCGGTTGCCTCGATGAGGCGGCGGCGCTCTTCGCGGAGGCGACCGCGCTGCTCATCCGGCTGACGGGAGGCACCAACCAGGAAACGGCCGGTGCGCACACCTGGCAGGGACGGACGGCGCTGATGCAGGGCGACGGTCCGGCGGCACTCCACTACCTCGGGCAAGCACTCGCCCTGGCCGCGACGCTGCCGGAGGACAACGCATCGCTGCGTCGCAACCGCGAGTGCCTGCGCTGCTGGGCGCTGGCGCTGGCGGGACACGCCGACGAGGCCTTGACGGCGGCTGATGCGCTGGCCACCGTCGTGGCCCCGCTGGGGCAGAACGCGCTGCGACTGCAGCTTGCGCGTGCCCAGGCTTTGCGCCGAATGGCGCGCGCCGAACAAGCTCGACATGCCTGCGCGCTGGCGCTTGCCGCGGCCGAAGGAGGGGAGTGTCCGGCGATCGAGCATGGTCTGTCGTTGCTCGAAGCGGCCCGTGAGCGCTTCGCCGCCGGCGACGAATCAGCCGCGGCCGTGCATTGGAACGAGGCGATCGCGGTGTGGAAAGGCGGCCAGGTCGAGAGCGCATCCTGGCAGACATCCCAGTTCGGCTGCTCGAAAGTCACCGAGTTGTAGTCCGTCGCCGACGCGCGACCGGCGCCTTCGGTGGGGACAGAGCGCCGCCGTCCGACGCAGTCCATCCCAACATGGGGTTACGGTGATGCATGGCCGCGATGCGGTTCATCTTTTGAACACTCCCAAGGAGCCAACATGAACGACACCACCGTACAGACCGACGTTGCGCGCGAACAGGCCTATTGGCGCTCGCACTTCCGCAACCGCTCGTACGTCGCCTCCGACGACGTGTACGACGACTACGGGCCGGCCTTCGACTACGGCATCGACGCCCACGGGCGGCACGATGGGCGCCGCTTCGAAGACGTCGAATCGGAGCTCGCGCGCGACTGGGACAAGTTCAAGGGCCAGTCCAAGCTGACCTGGGAGTGCGCCAAGGGCGCCGTCCGCGACGCCTGGAATCGCCTTACCGACTGATCTTGAGTGAACCACGGGCAGGGCGCCGCGGCGCCCTGCTTGCGCGTCGGGCGGCTGGTCGAACGAGGGCGACAATAGCTGCATGCATATCGGCCGTTCTGGGAAGAGAGCTTGGTTCGGGCAGTCGCTCGTCGGGGTGGACGCATGATCCGCGTCAGCGCCTTCCGCTGGGTACCGCCCTTCGCCCAGGGCTTGGTTCGCGACCTGCGGGTGCGCTGGGCGCTCGAGGAAGCGGGCCTGCCGTACGAAGTCATGCTGATCGGCCCCGACGAGCAGAAGTCGGAGAGCTACCGCAGGCTGCAACCTTTCGGCCAGGTGCCGGCGATCGACGACGACGGCCTGGTGCTGTTCGAGTCGTGCGCCATCGTCATGCATCTCGGCCAGCGTTCGGAAGCGCTGATGCCGCGCGACGATCCGGCGCAGGCCCGCGTTCGAACCTGGATGCTGGCGGCGTTGAACACGATCGAGCCGCCGATCACGACCCTCAACGTCATCGATCTGCAGCCCGGCGGCGCGCCGGCCGGCGCGAAAGACATGCGCGACTCGGTCGTCGCCCGCATCGGCGGCCGGCTCGACAGCCTGGCCGCCTTCCTCGGCGGTCGCGAGAACCTGGTCGAGGAGCGTTTCACTGCCGCCGACCTGCTCATGACGACGGTGCTGCGCATCCTGCGCACCACCGATCTGGTGAGCAAGCGACCGACCCTGGAGGCCTATCGCTTGCGCCACGAGGCGCGGCCGACGTTCCAGAAAGCGCTGGCCGCGCAGATGGCGACGTTCGCGAAACACGCGCCGCCGGTGAAGCAGTAGCCGAGCTGTCGCGCCGGACCTACGCCGTCGCGGCCCACGCCGCCTTCGACCTCACATGCTTTCGGCGTACAGCTCGCGGCCGATCAGCATGCGCCGGATCTCGCTCGTGCCGGCGCCGATCTCGTAGAGCTTGGCGTCGCGCCACAAGCGACCGGCCGGGTATTCGTTGGTGTAGCCGACGCCGCCGAGCGCCTGGATCGCTTCGCCGGCCATCCAGGTCGCTTTCTCGGCCGAGTAGAGGATGGCGCCGGCCGCGTCCTTGCGCAGCGTGCGCGCGTGGTCGCCGCGATCGCAGGCCTGGCCCACCGCATAGACGTAGGCGCGCGACGCCGACCAGGTGGTGTACATGTCGGCGACCTTGCCCTGCATGAGCTGGAACTCGCCGATCGACTGGCCGAATTGCTTGCGCTCGTGAATGAAGGGCAGCACGACATCCATGCAGGCGGCCATGATGCCCAGCGGCCCACCCGAAAGCACGGCGCGCTCGTAGTCGAGGCCGCTCATCAGCACCTTGACGCCACCGCCCTCCTTGCCGAGCACGTTCTCGGCCGGCACTTCGCAATCCTGGAAAAAGACCGGATACGTGTTCGAGCCACGCATGCCGAGCTTGTCGAGCTTGGTGCCGAACGACAGGCCCTTGAAGCCCTTCTCGATGATGAAGGCGGTAATGCCGCTCGGGCCGCCATTGATGTCGGTCTTGGCGTAGACGATCATCGTGTCGGCATCGCCGCCGTTGGTGATCCACATCTTCGAGCCGTTCAGCACATAGCGGTCGCCCTTCAGGTCGGCGCGGAGCTTCATGCTCACCACGTCGGAGCCGGCGTTCGGCTCGCTCATCGCCAGCGCGCCGACGTGCTCGCCCGAGACCAGCTTGGGCAGGTACTTCTGCTTCTGCGCCTCGCTGCCGTTGCGGTGCATCTGGTTCACCGCCAGGTTCGAGTGCGCGCCGTACGAGAGTCCGACCGACGCCGAAGCTCGCGACACCTCCTCCATGGCGACGATGTGCGCCAGGTAGCCGAGATCGCTACCGCCGTACTCCTCTTTCACGGTCATGCCGTGCAGGCCGAGGGCGCCGAGTTTTTTCCAGAGGTCGGCCGGAAATAGGTTGTTCGCGTCGATCTCGGCCGCGCGCGGCGCGATCTCGTCGTCGGCGAACTGCTGCACGGTATCGCGCAGCATGCCGATCGTCTCGCCGAGGTCGAAAGCGAGGCCAGGCAGATGAGGCATGGTGGGTGGCTTTCGCAAACGTTCTTGAGGGAAACGCGAGCTTAGCCGGGGCGCCTCACCACTTGTTGCGCAGCTCGCGCAGCTTGACGAATACCGTCTTCGGATCGGGCTTGTCTGGCAGGTCGGGAAACGCCCCGCGCAGCGCCGCGATGACGCTCGGGCTGGACAGGCGCAGAAAGGTGTTGATCCGCTTTTCTTCGCGCAGCGTCGTGACCCGGCCGGTTGCCGGGTCCTGCCCCGCCACCTCGGGCAGCAGTGCCTCCGCGGCGGCGTTGTCGGGCTCGCGCGCGAGGGTGAAGCGCAGGTTGTTCTCGATGTAGTCGTGGCCCGGATAGACAAGGGTGTCCTCGGGCAACCTGGCGAGCTGATCGACGAAGGTCGCGTACAGATCCTCGGCATTGCCGCCGTTGTGGCAGTTGCCGGCGCCGGCGTTGAACAGCGTGTCGCCGGAGAAGAGGGCCGGCGTCTCGGTGTGCGAGCGCAGGCAGATGTGGCACATCGTGTGGCCCGGCGTGTCCAGGCATTCGAGCTCGACGGTCTTGCCGACCTTGATCACGTCGCCGGCCTTGACGCCGCGATCGACGCCGGCGATGCGCGAGCCCGCGTTGTAGTGCGCGATCACCTTGGCGCCGGTCGCCGCGACGACGGCGGCATTGCCGCCGGTGTGGTCGTGATGCTCGTGGGTGTTGAGGATCTGCGTGATCTGCCAGCCTTTGACCCGGGCCGCATTCAGGCATTTCTCGTGATCGAGCGGATCGATCGCCAGGGCCTCGCCGCTTTCCGGGCAAGCGATCAGGTAGTTGTAGTTGCGGTAGGCGTTGCCGGTCCAGATACGCTCGACGATCATGCTTGCTCCAGAGGTCGGATCGACCGCCGGCGATCATGCCACCGCAGCCCCTGCCCTTCGCTCAGGCGAGCCTGTCCACGGCTGCTTCGAGCCGATCGATGTCGCTCTCGTCGTTGTAGACCTGCATCGAGAGCCGGGCCCAGAGGGCACCGTTGCGCACGATCACCGGCACCTCGATGCCATGCTCGAACAGCAGCGCGTCGCGCAGCCGTTGAGAAGTCGCGACGTCGGCCGGACCCAGGCGCTCCGGGAGGGGCACGCTGACCATGCAGCCGACCATCGCCTCCGGTGTGGTCCAGCGATGACCCCAGCGCTCGGACAGGCGTTGCGCGCTCTGCCAGGCAAGACGATGGTTGTGCGCGCGCATCGCAGCGAGGCCGAGCGCGTCGTGCATGAAGTCGAGGGCCGCGGGCGCGGCCAGCCAGGGCGAAGGATCGCGCGTGCCGGTCCAGTCGAATTCCTGCAGCCAGTCGTCGTTGGTGATGCCCCACGAGATCACGCCTGGGTGCAGTCCCGCGCGCCGCTCCGGTGCGGCCCACAGCACGCCGCAGCTGCGCGGCACGAAGCACCACTTGTGCAGATTGGCCGCGTACCAATCGACGCCCAGGCTTTCGATGTCGACGTCGATCGCGCCCGGCGCGTGCGCGCCGTCGACGAGCACCGGCACGCCTCGCGAGCGGCAGACCATGGCCATCTCGGCCAATGGCATGACGAGCGCCGTTTCCGAGCTGACGTGGTCTAGCAAGGCGAGGCGTGTGCGCGGCGTGATCGCGCGCTCGACGGCGTCGACGAAGGCCGGCGCGTCGGTCGCGGGGAACGGCAACTTCACGACGTTGATCGTGACGCCACGCTGGCGGGCGATGAAGGCCGCGGCGCGCGCCACGCCGCCATAAGCCTGGTCGGGGATGAGGATCTCATCGCCGGGCTCGAAGTCGATCGAGCGAAGTACGGCGTTGACGCCGCTGCTCGCGTTGTCGACGAACACCAGGCCATCGCCGCTCGCACCGAGGAACGCGGCGACCCGGTCGGCGGCGGCGCGCAGGCGGGGCGCCTCCGGTGGCGCCGACATGCCCAGGCTCATGAGCTCTCGGATCATGAAGCGCGACGGATGGCGCTCGATCTCGTCGAGCAGGTCGGCGCGGGCGCGCATGACGGCGAGCGGCGTCACGCCGACCGTGCCGTGATTCAGGTAGACGCCGCCCGGCTCGAGCGGAAACTCGGCCAGCATGGCGCGGCCGAACGACGGCGGCGGGGTGATCTGCGTATCGGGCATCACCGCATTTTGTCGCGCCGGCGCACAGCCGGCGGCCGGATCAGCGCTCCGGGGGCCGCGGGCCTTCGCCCCGACGGTCGTTGCCGCCCCGATCGCCCGGCGGGCGCTCGCCACCAGGCGGTCGACCCGGTAGACGGCCTTCCGGTGGACGTCCTTCCGGCGGACGCCCTTCCGGCGGACGCCCCTCAGGCGGGCGGGCCACCGGCGGCGGCCGCGGCGCGGGTGGCGGGCGCAGCACTGGCGGCGGCCGGTTGTCGCCTGGTGGGCGACCGATCGGCGGGTGCGGCGCGACCGGCGGCCGCATGACAGGCCGTCCCGGCCGCATCGGCGGCGCATGGTTCTCCCAGCGTCAGCGATCGCGGAACCAGGGCCGGTTCGGATAGTACGAGCCCCAGTAGTTGCCGATCGAGAAGCTGATGATCGGAATGCCGACCACCGAGCCGTACATCTGCAGCGGCCGCTCTTGGTCCTGGAACGGGTAGATGATGTTGCCGGCGAAGACCCAGCCGCGCACGTTGCCCGGGGCGATCACGTCGCACCAACCGTAGCCGTCGGTGCAGCCCTGAACGGCGAGCGGCGTTCCCGGGCCGTAGCTGGCGACCAGCGGGTAGTCGCGGGCAGGACCGGCGCGCATGTTGATCTGCTTGGCGCTGTGCGCGTCCTGTGCGGACGCCACTGCAGGCATTACCGCCGCGACCACGACCCAGGCGAGATGCTTGACGTTCATGAGGGTCTCCGTGCCGACCGATCTGCCGCGCCGACCGGAACTCTTGGCACACGACGTGCCGAGAGGGCCCTAGGCGGCCGGTGCGCGCCCCGCCTCGGCGAGCTGCTTGCGCCGCACCTCGCCCTGGCGCGTGAACATCCAGCCCGGGTATTCGGAAGGCAGCCGGCTCACCGCGTCGAGCCGCTTCAGCTCGTCGGCACCGAGCGCGACGGTGGTGGCACCGATATTGTCGGCAAGCTGCTCGGCCTTCTTGGCGCCGATGATCACGCTCGTCACCTGCGGCTGGTGCAAGAGCCAGGCAAGCGCGACCTGCGCCACCGAGGCGCCGCGCTGGCCGGCGATCTCGCGCATGACGTCGACGCAATCGAAGGCGCGCTCCTTGTTCACCGGCGGGAAGTCGAACGAAGTGCGGCGGCTGCCTTCTTCGGCCTTCGCGTCGCGTCCGTACTTGCCGCTCAGCAAGCCGCCGGCGAGCGGGCTCCAGACCATCAGGCCGAGGCCTTCGCTCTGCAGCATCGGCATCAGCTCGCGCTCGAGGTCGCGGCCGGCGATCGTGTAGTAGGCCTGCAGGCTCTCGAAGCGGGCCAGGCCGAGCCGCTCGGAAATGCCGAGCGCCTTCGTGATCTGCCAGGCCGCCCAGTTCGAGACGCCGACGTAGCGCACATGGCCGTGCTGGACCATCGTGTCGAGCGCGCGCACTGTTTCCTCGATCGGCGTCGCCGGGTCGAAGCCGTGGATCTGGTAGAGGTCGACGTGCTCGAGCTGCATGCGCTTCAGGCTCGCCTGCAGGCCGGCGACGATATGGCTGCGCGTTGCGCCGCGCATGTTCGCGCCCGGCCCGGTCTCGCCGAACACCTTGGTCGCGACGACGACGTTCTCGCGCGGCACCTTCAGGTTCTTCAGCGCCTGGCCGGTGATCTCTTCGGAGCGGCCGCCGGCATAGACGTCGGCGGTGTCGATGAAGTTGATACCGGCGTCGAGCGCCTGGCCGACGAGGCGCTCCGCATCGGCCTGCTGCAGGTCGCCGATCTGGCCCCAGATGCCGGCGCCGCCGCCGAAGGTCATGGTGCCCAGGCACAGCTCGGAGACGAACAGGCCGGTTCGCCCAAGGGGATGGTTGCGCATGGTCGTGGCTCGGTGGGGGTGCGAGGCGGGCCTGTGGCCCGGGTGAAGCAGGCAGCATAAGCGCGCGCTTCAACTCCCTTCGGGCGTGACGACTACGCTGGTGTGAGAGCGCTTCCTTCGCGTTTGAAATCGGCATCGCATGCGCGCCAAGGCTGCGACCGTCCGCCGGGGCTGGGCGGTCGTTCGACCAGGGCGAGTGGGCCGCTTGCAGTCATGCCGTGGCGGAGCCTCGAAGCGGTCGCTCAACGCCGCTTACGACCCAATGCGGGCAGCCGACCAATAAATTGTGCAGCCCGGAAACGGACACTCGACAATCCGCGTGATCCTTCGCAGGTGGTGGGGCATGTGTCGAGGCTACTCACTTTCTTGCCCGGCGGCGCGCAGACATCTCGCGCCCCATTTCTACTCGCTCGCTGACGCGCAACTGCGTGCGGGCCTCTGGATAGATCAGCG
>JANXWR010000245.1 GCA_025351025.1 Burkholderiales bacterium
AACAACACGGCCCGCCTGGCGGAGGTGACCTCCGCGCAATGGTGCGCCGACAACCAGCTCACCGGCCTGAAGCTGGCGCACCGCTATCCCGACATCGGCGAGACCGTGTTCAGCTGCGACCAGCTCGGCCGCACCTATGCCGGCAAGCTCGTCGTCAAGAACACGCCGAACCCGAACTTCCGGCGCGTCGACGCGCAGGTCCTCGACGAAAACGGCGTCACCATCCTGCTTCTCTCGACCATCCTGGGACGCTCCTCATGAGACGGCGGCAGGCCGCGGGCTTCACGCTGGTCGAGGTGCTGGTGGCGATGGTCGTGATGGCGATCATGTCGCTGATGGCCTGGCAAGGCGTCGACGGCATCGCCCGCGCGCGGGAGTCGAACCAGACCCGCCTCGAGCAGACCTTGCGCATCGAGACGGTGATCGCGCAGTGGGAGCAGGACCTCGCGTCGTTGCAGGACAGCACGGTCGTTCCGGCACTGACCTGCGACGGCCAGAGTGTGCGCCTGACCCGTCGCACCGAGGGCGGCATGCAAGTCGTCGCCTGGTCGTTGCGCCCCGACGCCAGCAATTCCATGTGGCAACGCTGGGCCGGGCCCGCGGTGACGACGACCAAGGCACTGCAGCAGAGCTGGCTTCAGACGCAGCAGTTCCAGGGCAGCGAGACCGGCCAGCTGCGCGCTCTCGGCGGCATCGACCAGTGGCAGATCTATTTCTTCCAGGGCAATGCCTGGGCCAATTGCCAGTCGACCGGAAACGTCGCCGCGCCGGCGGCGTCGAGCCCGGTCGCCACCCTGGTACCGACAGTTCCTTCGGGTGTTCGCCTGGTGCTTGCCTTCGCGCCCGGCAGTGGCCTGAACGGCAGCCTGGTGCGCGACGTTCTCATCGCCCCATGAGCAGCGGCAACAAGCAGCGGCTCCGAAGGCGCCGGCCCCTCCCTCCCGGAGGGAGGGTAGCGAAGCCGGGAGGGAGCAAACTCGTCAGGCGCTTGCGCCGTGAAGAGGGCGCCGCCCTCCTCACGGCGATGATCATCGTCGCTCTGATCGCGACGCTGGCCAGCTCGATGCTCTGGCAGCAGTGGCGCGCGATCCAAGTCGAGGCCGCGGAACGCTCGCGCACGCAATCGGCGTGGATTCTCTCCGGCGCGCTCGACTGGGCCCGCCTCATCCTGCGCGAGGACGCGCGCAACGGCGGCACCGATCATCTCGGCGAGCCCTGGGCCGTGCCCCTCGCCGAGGCGCGGCTGTCGACCTTTCTCGCCGCCGACAAGGACAACACCGACGACGCGCCCGATGCCTTCCTGTCCGGCTCGATCACCGACGCGCAAGGCCGCTACAACCTCGCCAATGTGGCCAGCGCCGGCCGCATCGACCCGGTCGAGATGGCGGCGCTGCAGCGCCTATGCGAGACGGTCGGCGTCTCGGCCGACGTCGCGGCCCGGATCGCCGCCGGTCTGCGCGACGCCTCACCCCCGCCGCCGCCCGACCCGAGCGCGAGCGGCGCCAGCGCGCCGGCCGTCACGCCGCCGGAGAACCCGCCGCTCATGCCGCGCTCGGCCAGCCAGCTGAGCTGGCTCGGCATCGACCCCGAGGCGCTACGCGCGCTCGAGCCCTACATCGTGATCCTGCCGGAGCGAACCTTCGTCAACGTCAACACCGCGCCGCGCGAGGTCCTGGTCGCCGCCGCGCCGGGGCTCGACCTGGCCACGGCGGAGCGCATCGTCCAGTGGCGCCAGCGCGTGCCGATCAAGTCGACCGCCGACTTGAAGGCGCTCGCACCGGCCCTGCCCGCCGGCAGCTTCGACCGACTCGTCACGGGATCGAACTACTTCGAGGTGCGCGGGCGCCTGCGCCTGGGTGATCTCGTGCTCGAGCAACGCTCGCTGGTGAAGCGAATGCCGAACCTGGACGTCGTCGTGCTGCAACGCGAGCGGGTCTCGGCGCGCGATGCGAGCGGCAGCTAAGACTTGGAAAAGTGCGGAGCAATACTGCGAAGCCGCTACAACACACCAGCGTAAGTCCTTGATTGCCAAGGTTTTCGTTTCTCGGCCACCTAAAATGCAGGTAGCCTTCCGCGCTCGCCATGTCGACCCTCGTCATCCAGCTTCCTGAGCACCCGCGCCTGCGTGCGCGGTCGACGGACGAGGCTGCACGCGATCCGGGGCGACGCCGCGAGTACGTCTACGTGACCAGCGCCGACGGCATCGAGTTCGAAGCCCAGGGCGAAGCAGCGGCCGCGCTGCTGCCGCGTCGCTCGCAGGTCATCGCCGTCGTGCGCGAGTTCGACGTCGCCTGGCATCGCATCATCCTGCCCAAGGCACCGGCGTCGCGGCTGCGCGCCGCCCTCACCGGCGTGATCGAGGAGGCACTGCTCGAAGACGCCGACTCGGTGCACCTCGCCGTCGCGCCGCTGGCCGTCACCGGCGGGCCGGTCTGGGTGGCGGCGATCGACAAGGCCTGGCTGCAGGAGGAGCTGGCTGCCTTGCAGAAAGGTGGCGTCTTCGTCGATCGCGTCGTGCCGATGGCCTGGCCCGACGAGCCGCCGACCGGTCACTTCCACGCCCTGGCGCCGAACGACCCGTCTTCGCCGGGCGGCACCGTGCTCACCTGGGCACACGTCGACGGTGTCGCCACGGTACGCCTCGATGGCGGGCTGGCCCGCGCCCTCGTTCCCAACCCGGCGCCGGTCTCGACACGCTGGACCGCCGCGCCCGTCGCAGCCGTCGCCGCCGAGCAGTGGCTGGGCGCGCCGGTCGCCGTCATGCCGATCGAGCAGCGCCTTCTGCAGGCCGGCCGAAGCCTATGGAACCTGCGCCAGTTCGACCTGGCGCGCAAGACCCGCGGCGCCCGCGCCGCGCGCGACTGGCTGCGCCAGGCCATGAGCCCGGCCTTGCGGCCGGTGCGCATCGGCGCCCTCGTGCTGGTCGTGGCGCAGATCGTCGGCCTCAACCTCTGGGCCTGGCATCAGAAGAACGCCGTCGAAACGCGTCGCAGCGCCATCCAGGCACTGGTCAAGGCCACCTATCCCCGGGTCAGTGACGCCGACATCCAGCGCGACGCCAGCGCCGTGATGCTGCGCGAGACGCAGGCCTTGCGCACGTTGGCCGGCAAGCCGAGCGACAGCGACCTCGAGCCCATGCTCCAGGCCGCCGCCGCGGCCTGGCCGAACGAACGCCCGCCGGTCGAGAACCTGCGCTTCGAGTCCGGCAAGCTGACGCTCGCCGCGAGCGGCTGGAGCGACGCCCAGATCGAGCAGTTCCGCGGCGTGCTGCGGCCTGCCGGATTCCAGGTCGACGCCAGCGAGGGCCGCCTCGTCGTCACCCGCACGCGGGCCGCCGCCTAGCGAGCCGCCGTCATGGCCACCGACCCCCCCTCCCTGCCGCCGGCGCTCAACGACGCCCGCCAGCAGGCCGGCCGCTTCTGGCAGTCGCGGGCGCCGCGCGAGCGACAACTGATCGTCGTCATGGCGATCGCGGTCGGCGTGCTCGTCGTCTGGCTGACGCTGTTGCAGCCGGCGTTGCGCACCCTGCGCGAGGCGCCCATCGATCTCGACCGGCTCGACCAGCAGATGCAGCAGATGCAGCTCGCCGCCAGCGAGATGCAGACCCTGCGCGCCGCTTCGCCGGTGCCGGCCGAGCAGGCGGCCACCGCCCTGCGCGCGGCGACGGCGCAACTCGGCGAACGGGCCAAGCTCGCGATCCAGGGCGATCGCGCGACGCTCACCTTCACCGGCGTCCCGGCCGATGCCTTGCGCGCCTTCCTCGGCGAAGCACGCAGCGCCGCGCGGGCCAGGCCGATGGAGGCGCAGCTGGTCAAGGCGGCGACCGGCTACAGCGGCTCCGTCACCTTGAGCCTGGGGGGCGCATCGTGATCCGCAGAGGGCGCAATCGCCAGCTCTGGAGCACGACCGTTGCCGGCAGCGGCTGGAGCGAATCGACACTGGCCGAGCAGGCCTGGGTCGTCGAGCGCGGCGCGGCCGTGCGCTGGTCGATCGCCGGGGTTCTGTTCGGCGTGCTGGTCGGCCTGGTCGTGTTTGCGCCGGCGGCCTGGCTGGCCAAGGCGGTGGCGTCGGCGAGCGATCAGAAGCTGGTGCTCGCGGACGCGCGCGGCACGATCTGGTCGGGCAGCGCCGTGCCCGTGCTCACCGGCGGCGCCGACAGCCGCGACGCGAGCTACCTGCCGGGGCGTCTCGAGTGGACACTGTCGCCCCGCTTCTACGGCGTCGAGCTGGCGGCGCGCCAGGCCTGCTGCATCAACGGCACGATGCTCGTGCAGATCCGCCCCGGGCTCGGCCGCGTCAAGGCCACCGTCGTTCCGGCGGCCGGCGGAGCGCTCGGGCAATGGCCGAGCGCCTGGCTCGGCGGTCTGGGCACACCCTGGAACACCTTGCAGCTCGGCGGCACCGCGCGCATCGCCACGCAGGGCTTCTCACTCGAGCAGGTCGAAGGGCGCTGGCGGCTCGATGGCAGGGTCGAGCTGGAACTCGAAGCCGTGTCTTCGCGTCTGACCACGCTCGATACCCTCGGCAGCTATCGCGTCTCACTGAGCGGCGGCAGCGGCGCGAACACTGCGATGCTGCTGTCGCTTTCGACGCTCGACGGGCCGCTGCAGCTCACCGGCAGCGGCACCTGGGGGCCGGGCGGCGTCAAGTTTCGCGGCGAGGCGCGTTCGGCGAGCGTCGATGAAGCGGCGCTGTCGAACCTGCTCAACATCATCGGTCGGCGCGATGGCGCCCGGTCGATCATCTCGATCGGATGACCATGACCTCTCCCCGCGCCAAGCGCCCCCGAGCCGCCGCCAGAGCCGGCACCGCGGCCCTGGCGGCAACGCTGCTGATCGCCTCGCTGCCGCTGCCCGCCGCGACGCCCGCCGCCACCGCCAGCGGCGCGCCGGCGCCACGCTTTCGCGGCGCCCCGGTGACGCTCAACTTCGTCAATGCCGACATCGAGGGCGTGGCCCGGGCGATGGCGGCGATCCTGCGCCAGCAGTTCATCGTCGACCCGCGTGTGCGCGGCTCGATCACGCTCTACAGCGAAGAGCCGTTAACGCCTAACCAGGCCTACCTCAACTTTCTCGCCGCGCTGCGCGGCCTCGGCTTCACGGTGGTCGAGGTGAACGGCATCTTCAAGGTCGTGCCGGAGGCCGATGCCAAGCTGCAGGCCGGCACCGTCTCGATCGACAGCGTCTCGCGCCGCGGCGACCAGGTCATCACGCAGATCTTTCGCCTGAACCACGAGAACGCGAACAACCTCGTGCCGGTGCTGCGACCGCTGATCACGCCGAACAACACGATCAACGCCAACCCTGGCAACAACACGCTGGTCATCACCGACTACGCCGACAACCTGCAGCGGCTCGGCCAGATCATCGCCGCGATGGACACGCCGGCCGCCGGCGACGTCGAGGTGATCCCGCTGCGCTACGCCGTCGCCTCCGACATCGCGCCGCTGCTGCAACGCCTGACCGATGGCAACGCGCCCGGCGCAGCGCCCGGCCAGGGCGCGGCCAGCACCGCGGCGCCGTCGATCCTCGTCGACACGCGCAGCAATTCGCTGATCGTGCGCAGCGCCAACCCGAGCAAGATGGCCGGCGTCAAGTCGCTGATCGCCAAGCTGGACGTGCAGCCGCAAGGCTCGGCGGCAAGCGGCAACATCTGGGTCGTGCACCTGAAGAACGCCGACGCGACCAAGCTGGCGCAGGTGTTGCGCGCCGCCTTCAGCGCCGGCTCCGGCGGCGCTTCGTCGGGCGGCAGCACGATCACGACGACGCCGACGGGCGCCAATCCGGCCGGCGCCGCCGGGACGAACAATGTCGTGTCCGCGGCCGCGTCGCCGCTGTCGCCCTCGGCAGGGCCTTCGACCGGCGGCTTCATCCAGGCCGATCCGTCGACCAACTCGCTCATCATCACCGCCCCCGAGCCTCTCTATCGCCAGGTGCGCGGCATGATCGACCAGCTCGACGAGCGCCGCGCGCAGGTCTACATCGAAAGCATGATCGTCGAGGTGACGGGCAGCAACACCGCCGACTTCGGCTTCCAGTGGCAGGGCCTGCTCGGCGGCAAGAACAGCTCGGGCATCATCGTCGGCGGCACCAACTTCAGCACCACCGGGACCAATCTGATCGATATCGACAAGGCACAGGTTGCAGGCAACGCGAGCGGCATCAGCCTGAGCCCCGGCCTCAACGTCGGCCTGGTGCGGAACTTCTTCGGGAGCCTCGGCCTGGCAGCGATCGCGAACTTCCTGCAATCGCAGGCCAACACCAACATCATGTCGACGCCGAACCTGGTGACGCTCGACAACGAAGAAGCCAAGATCATCGTTGGCAGCAACGTACCGTTCGTGACCGGCCAGTTCACCCAGACCGGCGGCGCGCTGACCAATCCGTTCCAGACGATCGAGCGCAAGGACGTCGGCATCACGCTGCGCATCAGGCCGCAGATCGGCGAGAACGGCTCGATCCGGATGACGATCTTCCAGGAGTCGTCAAGCCTGTCGCTCGACACGGCACCCGGCACCTCGAACGCCGGGCCTTCGACCAACAAGCGCTCGATCGAATCGAACGTCGTCGTCGACGACGGCCAGATCCTGGTGCTCGGCGGGCTGATCGAGGACACGTACACCGACAACAAATCGAAGGTGCCGCTGCTCGGCGACATCCCGTACATCGGCAACCTGTTTCGCAGCGAAACCCGCACCAAGAAGCGGACCAACCTGATGGTCTTCCTGCGTCCGACCGTGCTGCGCGATGCGGAGAGCGCGAACAAGCTCTCGATTGACCGCTACGACCTGCTCCGCTCGTCGCAGAAGGACCAGCAGCCGACGCCGAACATCCTCCTTCCGGTCGGCGACTCGCCCGTCGTGCCGCCCCTGCGCAAGCTCGAGGACACGATCGTGCCCATCGCCGCGCCGCAAACCTCGCCGGGCACGTCACCCGGTGCACTGCCGAAGCCGAAGCCGACGTCGCCCGACAACCCGCCCGCCGTGGCCACGCCGGTACCGGCAACGCCGCCCACACCGGCGCCCGCACCGACGAACTGATCCGCATGGGCGCGCGCCATCCCCTGCCCTACGCCTACGCCAAGGCGCACACACTGCTGCTCGAAGACGACGGCGCGCGCCTCGTGCTCTGGGCGCCCGAGACGGTCGGCCTGCCCGCGCTCTCGGAGGTCCTGCGCCACTACGACGTCGACGCCTTCGAGCGCGAATCGGCCGACACTCTGGTCGGGCGCATCGCCGCCGCCTATGCCGGCGGCGAGTCGAGCGCGGCGGTGGTGATCGGCGAGGTCGAAAGCGCGGTCGACCTGTCGCGCATGATGCAGGAGCTGCCGGCCATCGAGGACCTGCTCGAGGCCTCGAACGACGCGCCGATCATCCGCATGCTCAATGCGCTGCTGACGCAGGCTGCGAAAGACGGCGCCAGCGACATCCACATCGAGCCCTACGAGCGATCGAGCTCGGTGCGCTTTCGCGTCGACGGCACGCTGCGCGAGGTCGTGCAACCGAACCGCGCCTTGCATGCGGCGCTCATTTCGCGGCTGAAGATCATGGCCGAGCTCGACATCGCCGAGCGGCGCCTGCCGCAGGACGGCCGCATCTCGCTGCGCATCGGCGGTCGTGCCGTCGACGTGCGCGTCTCCACGCTGCCCTCGGCGCACGGCGAGCGCGCGGTATTGCGCTTGCTCGACAAGGCCGAATCGAAGTTCACGCTCGAAGGCCTGGGCATGAGCGGCGACGTGCTGACCAGCTTCGACCATCTTATCCACCAGCCGCACGGCATCATCCTCGTCACCGGCCCGACCGGCTCGGGCAAGACGACGACCCTCTACGCCTCGCTAGGCCGCATCGACACCGCCGGCACCAACGTGCTGACGGTCGAGGATCCGGTCGAATACGAGCTCGCCGGCATCGGCCAGACGCAGGTCAACGCGAAGATCGACCTGACCTTCGCGAAGGCGCTGCGCGCGATCCTGCGCCAGGATCCCGACGTCATCATGATCGGCGAGATCCGCGACTACGAAACGGCGCAGATCGCGATCCAGGCCTCGCTGACCGGCCACCTCGTGCTCGCCACCGTGCACACCAACGATGCGCCGAGCACGGTGACGCGAATGATCGACATG
>JANXWR010000272.1 GCA_025351025.1 Burkholderiales bacterium
CTGCAGTTCAACGCCGACACCGACGTCGCGATGCTCAACGCGTTGATCCACACGGTGGTCGAGGAGGGCCTCACCGACGTCGATTTCGTGCGCAAGCGCGTCGCCAACTTCGAGGCCCTGCGCGAGAACGTGCGCGGCTACAGCCCCGAGGCGATGGCGCCGATCTGCGGCATCGCCGCCGAGACGCTGCGCGAGGTGGCGCGCGCCTTCGCCACCGCGAAAAGCGCGATGATCCTCTGGGGCATGGGCATCAGCCAGCACGTGCACGGCACCGACAACGCGCGCTGCCTGATCGCGCTCGCCTCGGTGACCGGGCAAATCGGCAAGCCCGGATCGGGGCTGCATCCGCTGCGCGGCCAGAACAACGTTCAGGGGGCGAGCGACGCCGGGCTGATCCCGATGATGTTTCCGAACTACCAGCGCGTCGACGACGCGTCGGCGCACGCCTGGTTCGAGGATTTCTGGAAGGTGCGCCTGGACCCGGTGCCCGGCTACACCGTCGTGGAGATCATGAACAAGGCGCTCGCGCCCGAGAGCGATCCGCACAAGGTGCGCGGCATGTACATCATGGGCGAGAACCCGGCGATGAGCGACCCGGACCTGAACCATGCCCGGTACGCGCTCGCCTCGCTCGAGCATCTGGTGGTGCAGGACATCTTCATGACCGAGACGGCGTGGCTGGCCGACGTCGTCCTGCCCGCAAGCGCCTGGCCGGAGAAGAGCGGCACGGTCAGCAACACCGACCGCATGGTTCAGCTCGGCCGGCGCGCCCTCGACCTCCCCGGCGAGGCGCGCCAGGACCTGTGGATCATCCAGCAACTGGCACGTCGACTCGGTCTCGACTGGAACTACCCCGGGGAGGATTCCGGCGCGGCGTCGGTGTACGAGGAAATGCGCCAGGCCATGCACGGCGTGATCGCCGGGATCACGTGGCAGCGGCTGGAACGCGAAGGCAGCGTCACCTACCCGTGCCTGAGCGATGACGACCCGGGACGCCCCATCGTCTTCGACGATCGATTCCCCACCGCCGACGGCCGGGTCCGGCTCGTCCCGGCCGACATCATCCCGGCCGCGGAACGCCCGGACGCCGCGTTTCCGTTCGTCCTCATCACCGGCCGGCAGCTCGAGCACTGGCACACCGGCAGCATGACGCGGCGCTCCAGCGTGCTCGACGCGCTCGAGCCGATGGCGACGGCGTCGATGAACGGCCTCGACCTGCACGACATGGGCCTCGCACCGGGCGATGTGGTGACGCTTCGATCGCGCCGCGGCGAGGTCGCGCTGCATGTGCGCCGCGACGACGGCACGCCGCGCGGCGCGGTGTTCGTGCCCTTCGCGTACTACGAGGCCGCCGCCAATCTCATGACCAACGCGGCGCTGGATCCGGTCGGCAAGATTCCCGAATTCAAGTACTGCGCCGTGCAGGTGCTCACCGGCGGCACGCCTCGAGCCAGCGCCGGATACGGGACGGGAGCCGGCTGAGCCTTGCCCTAGACTCGGACGATGTCCGACGCCGAAGCGCCCGTGTTGCCGCGACCTGCGGTCCAGGTCGCGGTCGTGATGGAGCGCGAGACCGCGCCCAATCGCTGGGAAGACTGGCGCTTTCGCATCGCCGACGTCGTGCTGCACGAAGACGCGTTCGGTCTCGAGGCGCGCGTCCTGCGTGACGACGGCAAGCTGCAGCGCACGCTGCACCCGGGCTTCACCCTCGAGCTGTTCCGTGACCAGGCCCAGGGCTACTGGCTCAACCTCGACTCGGGATCGCCGGTCTGGTTCGTCGTCTGGCGCAGCGACGATGCCGATCCGTCGCGGGCCTGGCCGGAGCGGGTGAGCCTTTCGTATGACGAAGCCGGCCGCTGGCTCGACGCGCAGGAGCGGGTCGACAACGTTCCGCTGCAGCCGGAGCTCGCCGCCTGGCTGCGCGCCTACACCGAGGAGCACTACAAGCCCGAGCCCAGGAAGCGGCGCCGGCCGCAATCGTTCGTCACGCCGGGCGAGCGGTGACGAGCCGCCGGGCCGCCCCAAGGGCGAATACCGGAGTGCGAAGCACGAAGGTACTCCGATGAGCGGCGAGGACGACGGCTTCCTGCAGCGCTGGGCGCGGCGCAAGACCCGCGCGCAGGGCGGCCTGCCCGAGCCGGAACAGGCGCCGGTTCGCGACGCGCCGCCGCAGGCCGATCCCCCGGTCGGCGCCGCCCCGGCCGCGCTCGCACAGCCGCCGGCCTCCATGCCCGCGCCCGCGCCTGTCGAAGAGCCGGTGCCGCGGCCAACGATGGACGACGTGGCGCGGCTGACGCGAAGCTCAGACTACTCGCGCTTCGTCGGCGTCGGCGTCGATGCCGACGTGAGCAATGCAGCGATGAGGAAGCTGTTCAGCGACCCCGCCTTCAACGTCATGGACGGGCTCGACACCTACATCGACGACTACGGCAAGCCCGATCCGATCCCCGAGTCGATGCTTCGCCAGATGGTTCAGGCTCGCTTCCTGGGCCTGTTCGATGCCGAGGACGATCCGGTCGGCGAAGCCCGGCCCGGCGTCGCCGCGCCGGTCGTCGCTACGGCATCCACCGATGGTGCAGCGCTGCCGGCAGTGGCAAAGTCGATGCACCCCGAAGACCCGATACCGATCGCTTCCGTTTCCCCACCCGGCCCCGATGACGACCCTGATCTGCGACTGCAACAAGACGATGCCCCTGGACGGGCCGGCCTTGCGCCGGGCCCTCGGGCCTGAAGCGGGGGCCGGGCTCGAGACGGTCCATTCGACGCTGTGCCGGCGCGAGGCCGGGGCGTTCCAGCGGGCGGCCAAGGGCGGCGATGCGCTGCTCGTGGCCTGCACCCAGGAGAGTCGCCTCTTTCTCGAGCTGAACGAGGAGACCGAGGGCGCTCCGGGCGTTGCCGAACGGCCGATCCGCTTCGTCAACATCCGCGAGTCGGGCGGCTGGTCGAAGGACGCGGCGGCGGCGCTTCCCAAGCTTGCGGCGCTGATCGCAGCGGCGCAGCTGCCGCCCGCCGAGCCGGTGCCGGTCGTGAGCTACCGCTCCGCCGGCCGCGTGCTGGTGATCGGCGCGGCCGATGCGGCGACGCGCGCGGCGCGCATGCTCGCCGACAAGCTCGACGTCACGATCCTGCTCTCGCGCCCCACCGGCACGCTGCCGCAGGAGCGGACGCTGGCGGTGCATGCCGGCACTCTCACCAGCCTGACCGGCTGGCTCGGCGCGTTTGAGGCGAGCTGGACCAGCGCCAACCCGATCGACCTCGACCTATGCACGCGCTGCAACGCCTGCATCGACGTTTGCCCGGAACAGGCGATCGACTTCAGCTACCAGATCGACCTCTCGAAGTGCACCGGTCACCGCGAATGCGTGCGCGTCTGCGAAGCCGCCGGCGCGATCGACTTCCAGCGCGCGGCGCAGGCGGTCAGCGAAACCTTCGATCTGGTGCTCGACCTCGGCGCGCTGGCGCAGATCGCGCTGCGCCAGCCGCCGCAAGGCTACTTTCATGCGGCCGACGATGCTGCGCTCATCGACGCGGTGCTGCAGCTGCGCGAGAGCGTCGGCGAGTTCGAAAAGCCCAAGTTCTTCCAGTACAAGCAGAAGATCTGCGCGCACAGCCGCAACGAGCAGATCGGCTGCAGCGCCTGCATCGAGGTCTGCTCGGCCGCAGCGATCCGCAGCGATGCCTCGCTCAAGGGCCGCACCGGCGGCGGCGGCATCGTCGTCGAGCCGCACCTGTGCGTCGGCTGCGGCGCCTGCACCACGGTCTGCCCGAGCGGCGCACTGAGCTACGCGACGCCGCGGCCCGAGGAGCTCGGCTTGCGCATCCGAACGCTGCTCGCGACCTACGCGCGGGCCGGCGGAATCGATGCCGCGCTTCTGATCCACAGCCAGAGCGCGGGTGCCCGCGTCATCGGCGAGCTCGGCCGCGCCGCGCGCACCGATGCGTCGGTGCGCGGCCTGCCGGCGCGGGTCCTGCCGCTCGAGGTGTGGCACACCGCCTCGGTCGGCATCGATCTCTGGCTCTCGGCGATCGCGTTCGGTGCGGCGCAGGTCCGGGTGATGATGACCGACGAGGAAGCGCCCGACTACCGGCGCGCCGTGGCGGCGCAAATGGAGGTCGCGCAGACGATCCTGACCGGGCTCGGCTTCGCCGGCGAACATTTCGCGATCGTCGATGCGGCCGGTGTCGCCGTCGATGCGATCGCCGCGACGGCCAGGGGCCCGGCGCTGGCGGTCGCGGCCACAACCCGCGGGCGGCCCGCTACCGATCCGGCGCTCGCGCGTCTCGACCGCACGCTGCAGGCCACGCCCGCCGCGGGGCTCCGCCGCGCCGCGACCTTCAGCGTGCAAGCGGACAAGCGCACGACGCTCGACCTCGCGCTCGACCACCTGCTGCAGAACGCGACGCTCGTTCCCGAGGCAATCGCCCTGCCGGCGCCGGCGAGCCCATTCGGCAACCTGATCGTCGACACCGCGACGTGCACGCTCTGCCTCGCCTGCGTCGGCGCCTGTCCTGAAGCGGCGCTGGCCGACAACGCCGACCGGCCGCAGCTGCGTTTCTTCGAGAAGAACTGCGTCCAGTGCGGTTTGTGCGCGAGCACCTGCCCCGAGGATGCGATCCGGCTCGAGCCCCGTCTGATGCTCGCCGACGGCGGCAAGGCACGCGCGCAGCCCCGCGTGCTCAACGAGGCCGAGCCGTTCTGCTGCGTGCGCTGCGGCAAGCCGTTCGGCACGTTGCGGGCGATCGAGCTGATGATCACCAAGCTCGGCAGCCACGCGATGTTCCAGGGTGCGGCCGCGGCCCGTCTGAAGATGTGCGGCGACTGCCGGGTCATCGACATCCACACGAATCCCGACGAAGTGCGGATCGACCAGCTGTGACCCGCGATTCCCTCTCCGCGGTCCGCTTCGGTGATGGCGACGAGCATGAGGAGCTCGCTCGCGCCGAGGTATACGGCCTGCTGGCGCATCTCTTCTACGCGCCCCCCGACGACGCGCTCTATTCGCGGCTGCGCGTCGCCGTGACGCAGACGCCGGTGCAGGGCGCCTTTCTCGAGCGCTCGTGGGAAGAGCTGGTGGCGGCTTCGCGCCGGCTTTCGGCGGCGACCGTCGCCGACGAGTACGCGGACCTCTTCCTCGGCGTCGGCAAGCCCGAGGTATTTCTCTACGGTTCTTTCTACTTGGCGGGCACCCTGAACGGCAAGCCGCTGGTGGCGCTGCGCAGCGATCTGAAGTCGCTCGGTCTCGAACGTCCCGTCGAGGTCAACGAGACCGAGGACCACCTGGCGAGCCTGTGCGAGGTGATGCGCTACCTGATCGCCGCCGAGGATGTCGGCGTGAGCAACCTCGGCGCGCAGCAGCGCTTCTTCAACGCCCACCTGCGCGGCTGGATCGAACCGTTCTGCGAGCAGCTGGCAGCCCATCCGCGCGCCGATTTCTACGGCGCCGTGGCAGGCTTTGTGCGCGACTTCTTCGCGATCGAAGCACAGGGCCTCGACATGCTGGACGCCTGAGGCCATCCAAGCTTGCGCAAAGCTGACGGTTCGGGACTCTGGCTAGCCACAATCCCAATTGACGCAAGGCCAAGCGCTGCTAGATTCATGCCCTGAATAGGGTCATTCATCTGCCGAACGCCGCTAGGGCGCCCTCGCGGTCCGGCCACCGTTGTCAGGGGTATGAGCAATGCAAACGATTCGATCGACCCCGCCTGCCGCTGCGCCCGAAGCGCCGTCCGCACCGCTCGGACGTCGCAGCCTCGTGGTCGGCGCAGGTGTCGCCGGTGCCGCGGCGCTCGCGGCACATGCCCTGCACCGCGCTGCCGTCGAGGTGCCGCTCGCCAGCGCCGTCAAGGCCGCACCGGAAGGCGAGGGTTACCGCCCCACGCGGCACGTCCTGCGCTACTACGAAACGACCAAAGCCTGAAACGGGATCGCGGTCGACGGAGAGAGAACCATGCTGCTGACGCGTAAGTCTTCCGAGCGAGGCGCCGCCTCGCATTCGTCGCTGGTGTCGAGCCTCGAGCGCGGCGTCCGCCGCGCCATCCCGACCATGGACCGGCGCTCCTTCCTGCGCCGCTCGGGCCTCGGCGTCGGGGTCGGCCTGGCCACCTCGCAGCTGAGTCTGGTGCGCAAGGCCCAGGCCGCCGACGCGCCGACCGTCGACACCGCCAAGCCGGTCGTCCGGCGCACCGTGTGCACGCACTGCTCGGTCGGCTGCGCGGTCGACGCGGTGGTCGAGAACGGCGTCTGGGTTCGCCAGGAGCCGGTGTTCGATTCGCCGATCAACCTCGGCGCGCACTGTGCCAAGGGTGCCGCGCTTCGCGAGCACGGCCATGGCGACTACCGGCTAAAGACGCCGATGAAGCTGATCGACGGCAAGTACCAGAAGATCGGCTGGGACCAGGCGCTCAACGAGATCAGCGCCAGGATGCTCGAGCTGAAGAAGGCGAGCGGCCCTGATTCGATCTTCATCGTGGGGTCGTCCAAGCACAACAACGAGCAGTCCTACCTGCTGCGCAAGTGGGTGAGCCTGTGGGGCTCGAACAATTGCGACCACCAGGCGCGCATCTGCCACTCCACCACGGTCGCGGGCGTCGCGAACACGTGGGGCTACGGGGCGATGACGAACTCGTACAACGACATGCGCAACTCGAAGTGCGCGATGTACATCGGCTCGAATGCCGCGGAGGCGCATCCGGTCTCGCTGCTGCACATGCTGCACGCCAAGGAAACCGGCACCAAGATGATCGTCGTCGACCCGCGCTTCACGCGCACGGCGGCCAAGGCCGACGAGTTCGTGCGACTGCGCTCGGGAACCGACATCGCCTTCCTGTTCGGCATGATGCATCACATCTTCAAGAACGGCTGGGAGGACAAGCAGTACATCGCCGACCGCGTCTACGGCATGGACAAGGTCCGCGACGAGGCGCTCAACAAGTGGACACCGGACAAGGTGCAGGACGTGACCGGCGTCGACGAGGCGACGGTCTTTAAGGTGGCGAAGATGATGGCCGAGAACCGGCCGAGCACCGTCGTCTGGTGCATGGGCCAGACCCAGCACACGACCGGCAACGCGATCGTCCGCGCCTCGTGCATCCTGCAGCTGGTGCTCGGCAATGTCGGCGTGAGCGGCGGCGGCGCCAACATCTTTCGCGGCCACGACAACGTCCAGGGCGCGACCGACGTCGGTCCGAATCCCGATTCGCTGCCCGGCTACTACGGCCTGGCCGAAGGCTCCTGGAAGCACTTCGCGAAGGTGTGGGGCGTCGACTTCGAGTGGATCAAGAAGCAGTACGCGCCGGGGATGATGGGCAAGCCCGGCATGACGGTGTCGCGCTGGATCGACGGCGTGCTCGAGAAGAACGAGCTGATCGATCAGGACAGCAACCTGCGCGGGCTCTTCTTCTGGGGCCACGCGCCGAACTCGCAGAGCCGCGGCTTCGAGATGAAGAAGGCGATGGACAAGCTGGATCTGCTTGTCGTGATCGACCCGTATCCGTCGGCTTCGGCGGCGATGGCGGCGATGCCCGGCAAGCCGGAAGACCTGAACCCGAACCGCGCGGTCTACCTGCTCCCGGCGGCCACCCAGTTCGAGACCTCGGGATCGGTGACGGCATCGAACCGTTCGCTTCAATGGCGCGAGAAGGTGATCGAGCCTCTGTTCGAGTCGCGAACCGACCAGATGATCATGTACCAGCT
>JANXWR010000301.1 GCA_025351025.1 Burkholderiales bacterium
TGCCAGCTTTCCCAGCGGCAAGGTGTTCAGTCTCGGCCCGCTTCCGCATCGCAATGTGTGGACCGTCGCTGCCGGCGTGCTCGGCAAGCAGGACGATCTGCTGGCCTCCGCATATTTCCCGATCGCCGAAGGCGTGATCGACATGAAGGCCGAGTACGGCTACGACGCCGACAACGACAAGGTCGTGGGTGCCGCCGAATGGTCGAGAGCGCTCGTCCCGCCGATCGACTGGACCCGCGTGCGCGCGATCCGCGTGGCTTTGCTCGTGCGCAGCCGCAACTTCGAAAAGCCCGGTGTCGTCAACTCGGCCGACCAGAACTACATCGCACCGAATCCGCAATGGCACAAGGATGGCGGCGCCACGCCGGTCAATTTCGTGATGCGCAACGTCGACGGCACGGCCGACGCCTTCGTCGCGGGAGATCCGAATCCAAACAACTGGCGCAACTACCGCTACACAGTCTACGAAAAGGTATTCCCGTTGCGCAACGTCATCTGGGGCCAATGATGAAGGCAGCATCCATCATCGTCAAACGCGGTCAAAGCGGCGTCGTGCTGTTCGTCGCCATGATCGTTCTGGTCGTCATGGCGCTGGCCGGTATTGCCATGGTCCGGCAGTCGGGAGGCGGTCTGTCGATCGCCGGCAACCTCGCGTTCAAGCAGGGCGCGACGTCGACCGGCGACTTCGGTACCGAGGCAGCGCTCAACTGGTGGAATCCGCTTAAAAACACGCCGGCGCTCGACAACAACGTCCCGGCGGAAGGTTATTACTCGGATTGGGGCAGCACGCCGGGCGACCCGCGCTTGCAAGGCGATCCTTCCCTCTATGACTGGAGCATTGCCAAGGTCGTCCCCGACGACGGCACGCGCGCCGGCAACGTCGTCAGCTACATCATCGAGCGGCTTTGCCTGACGCCAGGGATCAACCCGGCCGATCCGGCGCAGCTCTGCGTCAAGACACCTCCGGCGGGCGGCGGCGACAAGAGTGGCACCTGCCAGCACTACCCGAGCTCCTGCGGCGAAGACCGCTTCTTCGTCCACTACCGGATTTCGACCCGCATCCAGGGGCCGAAGAAAACCCTGAGCTACATCCAGGTCATGGTCCATTGAAGGACCGCGAAAGCAGCGCCATGAACAATCACAAGAACCTGCACGCAGCCACTCTCGCGAGTCGACTTCTAGGCTGCGGCGTTGCTGCTCTCGCGCTCGCCATCTCGCCGGTGCATGCCGCGCAAACCGATCTGGCCAGCACGCCGATCACCAGCACCAACTCGGCCCAGGTGAAGCCGAACATCATGCTGCTGATGGACACGTCGGACTCGATGAGCTTTAGCCATATGCCCACCGAGGTCGAAGGCCTTCTCGGCCCCATCTCGACGGCGGACCCGGCCGCCCGGGTCGGCTACAAGAACGCGCAATGCAACGTTCTCTACTACAACCCGGCAACGACGTATCTGCTCCCCAAGAACCCGGACGGCTCGTTCTTTCCGACCCCGTCATTCACGTCCGCTCGATATGATGCCTTCGACATTGCGTCGGTCGTCACCGTGGACCTTTCGTCCAGCTTCACTCCCTACGATGACGCGACGCTAAAGAGCGGCGGCTGGGCCTACACGTATCAGCCGGCTTACTACTACACGTATTCGGGCGGAACCGCGCTGAATGCGAAGCCCACCTTTACGTCGCCGGCGTGCGCCTATCCGGATATCGCAGCCTCGCAGGCCGTCGCGGCCGCAGATGGCGGCGGCACCTGGACGCGGCAACTCGTGTTGCCGGCAGAGCAGACAAACTTCGCGATCTGGTATAGCTACTACCGGACTCGCATCTTGATGATCAAGAGCGCGGCGAGCTTGGCCTTCACGCCGCTCACCGACAGCTTCCGGGTCGGTTTCATCACCGTGAATCCGAAGTTCCCTCTCAACGTGCCGAAAGCTGGGGACACGCTCAATTCGCCGATCAACCCCCACAAGTACCTGAAGATCGCCGACTTCGACTCGACCCAGCGCGGTCTCTGGTTCGCCAAGTTGTTTGCCCAGAAGACCGGCGGCACGTCGCCCACGCGCGAAGGCCTGGCCCGCGTCGGCCGCCACTATGCCGGCAAGCACGACGGCATCAACACCGGCATGCCGGAGGACCCGGTCCAGTATTCGTGCCAGCAGAACTTCACGATCATGACGACCGACGGTTACTGGAACGACAACGCCGAGACCGTCGGCGCCGGCCCGGTGAAGATGGACGGCACGACGCTCGTCGATCAGGAGGACGGCAACCTCGACGCGCTGACGACCAATACCGATCCCGGCATCGTCAATGTCAACGGCACGCCGCGGCCGATCTGGGACGGCGTCCCCGATGGGCAGAAGGTCACGACCAACAAGTCGAATTCATATCGCTATTCGCCCTGCGGCACGTATTTCAATCGCACCGACACGCAGATCAGCATCACGACCACGCAGACCACCATCTCGACCTCGCAAACGACGCAGAGCACGATGCAGAATCTGCAGAGCACGTCGCAGGTGCTGACGACGACCCTGCAGAACCTGCAGAGCACGACGCAGACGGCCCTGACGACGAGCCAGAACCTGCAGAGCACGACCCAGAACCTGCAAAGCACGACCCAGAACCTGCAAAGCACGAGCCAGACCTTGCAGAGCACGAATCAAAACCTGCAGAGCACGAACCAGAACCTGGCCAGCACGTCGCAGATGGTGGAGAACACGTCGCAGACGACGGACATGCGGACCTGGGTCGAGCAGACCGACGAGAACATTCTCCAGAGCACTGCGCAGACGCTCCAGAGTACCTCACAGACGGTCCAGAACACGTCTCAGTCGCAGAAGGCGACCAACCAGAACCTGCAGAACACGTCGCAGACGCAGCAAAGCACGAACCAGAACCTGCAGAGCACGTCGCAGACGACGCAGAGCACGACGCAGAACCTGCAAAGCACGGTGCAGAACCTGACGAGCACGAACCAGAACCGGCAGAGTACGTCGCAGACGATGCGGGCGACGCAGCAGACCCTGACGAGCACCTACCAGGTGCTGCAGAGCACATCACAGCTGAACCTGTCGACGTCGCAGGTGCGCAAGAGCACTTCGCAAACGAGCTACTGCGCCGACTCCGGAGAGACATGCAATCCGGTCGCCACGGGCACCTGCGTGGCTGGCGGCGGTTTCCACTGCGAAACCGTCACGACCGGCCCGAGCCTTGTCGCGAACTGCACGCCGGCGTCGGCCAGCGCGCTCAATAACTACGTGCTGACCACCTGCGCCGTCAGCGGCACAGGACCGACTCCGGTGCTCTCCTGTACGCCCGCAAGCGCGTCGGCCGGCAATGCTTTTACGACCACGACCTGCAACACGGTGACGACGACCTCCGTGCCCACCAACGTCTGCAACCCCGCCCCCGCCACGTCTGGCAACGCGTATACGGCGACAACCTGCACCAGCAATTCGACCGGACCGACGCCGACGAGCTCCTGTACGCCCGTCGCGGCAGCGTCGGGCAACAGCTGGACCGATACGAGTTGCACCTATCCGTCGAGCGGTCCGACCGTGGTGGACCCCGCCAGCTGTACCAATATGGCAGCGAGTGCGGGCAACTTCTGGACGTCGACGACCTGCACGCCGAGCACGACGACGAATGTTCCGGTAGCCACCTGTACCGCCGCGGGTCCGTCGGCCGGCAACAACTGGACTACCGTCACCTGTTCTCCGCTGGTGACCACCAACGTGCCGACCCAGACCTGCTCGGTCTCGGGCGCGACCGCCGGCAACAACTGGACCTCGTCGACCTGCTCGACGAACAACACCACCAACGTCGGCGTGCAGACGTGCACCGCCTCGTCTGCCAACGCCGGCAATAACTGGACGACGACGACCTGCCCAGCTCCGGCGACCACCGGCCCCACTGGCGTGCAGACCTGCACCCCCATCCCCGCTGCAGCCGGCAATAGCTGGACAGCGACGTTGTGCGGTACGGCGACGACGACCAACGCGCCGGTGCTGAGCTGTGCCGCGTCCGGCCCCAATGCCGGCAACAACTGGACCACCACGACCTGTCCTGCGCCGGTCACGACCGGTCCGGTCGGCGTGCAGAACTGCGTCACCGCGGCGGCGATCGCCGGGAACAGCTGGACGTCGACGACCTGCACCCCGAACAACTCGACCAACATCCCCGTGGTCACCTGCACGGCCGCGGTGGCGACCGCCGTCAATGCCTGGACGCTGACGACCTGCTCGGCACCGATCACCACGGGACCGACGGTCATCGACCCGGCCCTTTGCACCGCGTCTGTCGCCAACGCAGGCAACAGCTTCACGTCGACGACCTGCCCGCCGCTAGTGGCCAACAACACACCGGTGGCGAGCTGCGTCGCCTCCGGCCCGACCTCGCCCAACTGGATTACGACGTCCTGCCCGGCGCCGATCACAACCGGCCCGATAGGCGTTCAGACTTGCGTCCAGGCAAACACACCGAATGCCGGCAATAACTACACAACGACAAACTGTGTAGCGAACAACACTTCCAATGTGCCGGTGGGTTCCTGCGTGGCCGCCGCAGCCGGTGCGGGCAACAGCTGGACGGCAACGACCTGTCCCGCGCCCTTCATCGTGGCCGCCGCGCACCCGGTTCAGACCTGCACGCCCGTGACCGGCACCGCTGGCAATGCCTGGCTGACGACGATCTGCACGCCGCACTCCACCACCATTCCGTCGGGCGTCTGCGTACCTTCAGGCCCGACCCTTGGCAACGGCTGGCAGACAACGGTCTGCAACGTGCTCATTGGCACCTCGGTGCCGGTCCAGGTCTGCGTGCCGCAGACGGGCAATGCCGGCAACAACTGGGTCACCATCACCTGCCCGGGTCCGATCGTCAACAACAACGTACCCGTGTTGAGTTGCGTTGCCTCCGGCGCCACGCTCGCCAACCAGTGGACCGCGACGACCTGCCCGGCGCCGGTCGTCACGACCAACGTACCGGTGTCGACCTGCACGGCCTCCGCTGCGCTGGTCGGGAACAACTGGACCAGCGTGACCTGCCCGGCCGCCATCACGAGCGGCCCCACCGGCGTGCAGAACTGCGTCGCGTCGGCGGCAACAGTAGGCAACAACTGGGTGGCGACCACCTGCACACCAAACAACTTCCCGAACGTGCCGGTGCTCAACTGCGTCGCCAATGCCGCGAACGGGGGCAACCAATGGACCGCGACAACGTGTCCCGCGCCGACCGTGACGACCAACGTCCCGGTCGCGAACTGTGCCGCCGCTGCGGCCGCTGCGGGCAACAACTGGACCACAACGACCTGCCCGGCGCCGATCGTGACGACCAACGTGCCCGTTTCGGCCTGTGCTGCAGCCGGGGCCGGCCCGGGCAACAACTACACGAGCTTCAGCTGCCCTCCGCCGAACATGACAGGTGGGCCGACGAACTACGTGCAAACCTGCACGCCCTCGCCGGCGACCGCTGGCAACAACTGGACGTTGACGACCTGCACGCCCAACAACCTGTCCAACGTCGCTGTGCAGACTTGCACCGCCTCCGGCCCAACCTCGCCCGCCTGGGTAACGACGACTTGCAGCAACGCCAACACGTTCAACGTTCCATCGCCGACCTGTAATGTCCAGGGAGCCGCTGCCGGAAACAACTGGACCACCATCAACTGCAATCCGATCATCACGACCAACGTCGCGGTGCAGACTTGCTCGGCCTCGGCCGGGACGGTGGCGAACAACTGGGTCACCACTACCTGCGCGACGAACAACAACCTCAACCAGGCGGTGTCATCCTGCACGCCGAGCGCCGCGAATATGGGCAACGGCTGGGTGACGACGACGTGCCCGGTGCTCGTCTCCGGCCCGAGCGGGACGCAGTCGTGCGTACCCCAGGGCCCGACGCTGGCCAACGGCTATACCACGACCACCTGCAACACCGCGACTACCGGCCCGACGCCGACGGCGACCTGCACTCCCGTGCCGGCGACCGCCGCCAACGGCTGGCAGTCCACCAGCTGCCCGACGGTTGTCACCGGGCCGACAGTCGTGGCCACTTGTACGGCGGCCGTTCCGAACCTTGGCAACAACTTTACGCGGACCGATTGCAGCCCACTATCGGGCAGCAAGATTCAGTTCGTGACGACGACAACGGTCGACACGACGTTCTACAGCGGCGGCGCCCCTTCGGGCTCCTTGCCGACGGTGACGACGACGACCGCGCTCGCTGACCTCGATGGCGTGTGCTATGCGCCCAACGTCTCGCCTGCGGCGCTGCCTTCGCCCAATCCGCAGCCGCCCGTCTGGACCGCGGCGGATACGACGGCCTACCCGAGTTGCGGCGCCTGGCCGTGCACGGTGTCCACGGCCCTGGGCGGCGCACGGAGCGTGAATTCGCTCGCTGACGTGGCGCAGTACTACTACATCACTGATCTGCGACCCGACATCGACTGGCCATCGACGATCGCAACCAACGACGTTCCGTCCGTCGGCTCGGGCAACGAGGACGATCGGGTGCGCTGGCAGCACATGACGACCTTCAGCATCGCGCTGGGGGTCTCCGGAACGCTGAACTACCGTCCCGACTACAAGTCCGGGTCGGTAGTGACCGGCGACTTCGCCGACATTCGCACTGGCGTGAAGAACTGGCCGCTGTGGCCGGATCCGGCACTGGTCATCTCGATGCCGAACAACTACGGCAATACCAAGAGTCTCTGGGACGACCCGAAGTCGATCGACGATTTCTGGCATGCGGCGGTGAACGGACGGGGCACGTACTTCAGCGCCACCAATCCGACGTCCGTGATCGCCGGCCTTGCCGACGCGCTTGCCGGCATCTCGGCGCGACTGGCATCTGGATCCGCGGCGGCGACGTCAAACCTGGAGCCTGTGCAAGGCGACAACCTGATCTACCTCGCCAATTACACGACGCAAAAGTGGCATGGCGACGTGCAGGCCAAGCAGATCATTCTGGCGACGGGCGCTGTCGATCCCACGGTGGTTTGGTCGGCTCAGGCCCAGCTCGACACCAGAGCAAGCCCGGCATGCGACACCCGCAACATCTTCCTGTTCCGTCAGGGCGCGGTGAACAACCTCACCAACTTCACCTGGAACACCAGCGTCTGTGACGCGGGCGGCAATCCCGCCGGGCTCCTGGCCGACGGTCTCAGTGCAGCGGAACAGTCCAACTTCGGTACGCTGAACGTGTCGTTGCTCAGCCAATACCCGAACATGACCGACGGCACGCTGGCGACCGCTGACCAGCGGACGCCGGCTACGGGCGCCAACCTGGTGAACTTCATTCGCGGCCAGCGCGGCTTCGAGAACTTCGTCACCAACGACGCGACCAAGCTCTATCGGACTCGAGAGCACGTCCTCGGCGACACGATCAATGGCCAGCCCATCTACGTGCGGGCGCCATTCAGTCTGTACGGCGACGCCGGCTATTCGGCATTCAAGGGCGCCAACGCCGGCCGCACGCCAATGCTCTACGTGCCTGCCAACGACGGCATGCTGCACGCCTTCTATGCGGGGACCAGCACCACCGATTTGCTAGGAGGCAAGGAGGCCTGGGCGATCATTCCGAGCACCGTCCTTCCGAACCTGTGGAAGCTGGCCGACAACAACTACAAGAACAACCACTCCTACTTCGTCGACGGCACGCCAGCGGTGAGCGACATGTTCGACCAGGGTTCGGGCACCTGGAAGACCATCCTGGTTGCCGGCCTGAACGACGGCGGCAAGGGCTACTACGCGCTCGACGTCACCGATCCGCTGTCGCCGAGGGGCCTGTGGGAGTTCAAGTGGAACTCGGCGGTGTGTCCGTTCTCGGCGGGCAATACGCCGATCGGTGCGGCCGCCGGCAACACCGCCGATTGCCACCTGGGCTACACCTACGGCAAGCCGCTCATCACGAAGCTGGCCGATGGCACCTGGGTCGTGATGGTGACTTCGGGCTACAACAACGTGAACGCGCCCCCGCAAGCGGGCGATGGCGTCGGCTACCTGTACATCCTCAACGCCTCGACCGGCCGGATCATGTACAAGATGCCCACGGGAGTGGGCGATGCGACGACACCGAGCGGCTTGGCGCAGATCAACAATTTCGTCGATCAGTCGGAGATCAACAACCTGACGTTGCGCGTATACGGCACCGACGTGCTCGGCAACATCTGGCGCTTCGACGTCAACGACAACATCCTGCCAGCCGGAAGGGAAGCGACGCTGGTCGGAACCGCCAAGGACGCCAACGGCACGCCCCAGCCGATCACCATTCGGCCGGAGCTCTCGGTCCTCAATGGCAACTCGATGGTTTTTGTCGGCACGGGCCGCTTCCTTGGCGCGACGGACGTCGGCGACACGCAGACGCAGGCTGTCTATGGCATCGTCGATCTGATGAACAGCTCGCCGCAATTCGCGAATCTGCGTGGCGCGCTGGTGCCGTTGAGCATGACCCAGGTCGGCAGCGGTGCCGGCACCTTCCGCACCGTCGCTTGTACGGGATCGGTCGCGCAATGCGCCGGAACCAGCGGTTGGTTCGTCAATCTGCCCGACCTCGGCGAACGCGTGAACGTCGAAATGAAGCTGCGCTCGGGAACGCTGGTCGTCGGTAGCAATGTGCCGCAGATCAGCGCCTGCGTGAGCGGGGGCTACAGCTGGTTGAACTACTTCAATTACAAGGACGGAAGCGCCATCCCTGGAGGCACCGCCGGAGGCTCGGGACTCGGACATCAGTTCTCGGTGTCGCAGCAGTTCTCGAACTTCCTGATCGTCGGTATCACGATCGTCAAGTTGCCAGGCGCCGGCTTGGGCGGCATGCCGCCATTCACTGTCTATGTGACAGGTTCCGATTCGACCGTGACGCCGATCAACGGCGCGGTCGATCCGGGTTCCGATGTCACCAAGCGCGTCAGCTGGCGCGAGATCGCAGGGCAGTAGCGGGCGGCCGCCGTGTGAGAGCGCCGGAAGCGGCGGGCGAAACGAGGCCGGCGTCGGGCAATCGACGCCGGCTTGCGAAGGGAATCGCCGCAGCGGCGGCCCTGTCGCTCGCGGTGCACGCCGTCGTGCTGCTGGGCCGTGCTTCGGCAGGAAACGCCGCAGCGAGGTCGGCACCGCCGGCCCCTGTGTTGTTGACGCGATCGGTCGTGGCCACCGCACCGATCACGGGCGAGGCGCCGGTACCCGTCTCGACTCCACCCGTACCTTTGCCGCCGGAGCCCGTACCGGCCATAGAGCCGTCCCGGCCCGGGCCGGCGCCGGCGCCGCCGCCGATTGAGCGCGCGGCCGTACCGGCCGTCGTCCCGTCACCGGTGCTGCGTGAACTCGACTTGCCTGCCTCGGCCGTGTTGCCATCTCCACCGCCGCAGCTGGCTCTGGCGCCCGTGGCGCCACCGTCGCCATCGCCGTCGTCGCTGACCTACCTGAGCTCCGGTGGGCTCGACCCGCCGCCTCGCCCGCTCGGCGAAATCGACCCGGTGGTCCCCGCCGAGGCCGGGTCGCGAGGCGGCGTGGTCGTGCTGCGCCTCTTCATCAACGAGCGCGGCGGTGTCGACAAGGCCGAGGTGCTGAACTCCGCGCCGCCTGGCCTGTTCGACGCGTCGGCGCTCGAGGCCTTCGGCAACGCCCGGTTCTCGCCTGGCTACTTCGCCGGTGTCCCGGTGAAGAGCCAGGTGACCTTCGAAGTGAAATTCCGAGGCCTGGGCAGCGGCATCGCGGCGTCGGGTAGGACCTACTGACGCCCGGTGGCTCGCCGCCGCGGCTCAATGGCACCCGTCTTGCTGCACTGCGGTATTCTTCGTTCCTCGATAGCGAAGCTGGGGCGCGCCATGGGTGAGTTGGGAGCAGGGCAGGGGGCGTCGCACGGCGAACTCGCCGAGGCGGAGGGCCAAGGGCTCTACTCGCCCGCCCAGGAGCACGACGCCTGCGGCGTCGGCTTCGTCGCTCATATCGCCGGCGCCAAATCGCACGCAATCGTCGAGCAGGGGCTGAAGGTGCTCGAGAACCTGACCCATCGCGGCGCCGTCGGTGCCGATCCGCTGATGGGCGATGGCGCCGGCATCCTGATCCAGATCCCCGACGAGTTCTACCGCGCCGAGATGGCGGCGCAAGGAGTCACCCTGCCCGCTCCGGGCGAGTACGGCGTCGGCATGGTCTTCCTGCCGAAGGAGCATGCCTCGCGGCTGGCCTGCGAGCAGGAGCTCGACCGCGCCGTGCGCACCGAGGGCCAGGTCCTGCTTGGCTGGCGCGACGTGCCGGTCGACCGTGAGATGGAGATGTCGCCGGCGGTTCGCGCCAAGGAGCCGGTGCTGCGCCAGATCTTCATCGGCCGCGGTCCCGACGTGATCGTGCCCGACGCGCTCGAGCGCAAGCTCTATGTCATCCGCAAGACCGCCTCGAGCGCGATCCAGGCGCTGAAACTCACGCACAGCCGCGAGTACTACGTGCCGAGCATGAGCTGCCGCACGGTGATCTACAAAGGCCTCTTGCTCGCGCACCAGGTGGGCAAGTATTACAAGGATCTGCAGGACCCTCGCCTCTCGTCGGCGCTCGCCCTCGTGCACCAGCGCTTCTCGACCAACACCTTTCCCGAGTGGCCACTCGCCCATCCGTATCGCATGGTTGCGCACAACGGCGAGATCAACACCGTCAAGGGCAACTTCAACTGGATGCGGGCGCGCGAAGGCGTGATGAAGTCGCCGGTGCTCGGCGACGATCTGAAGAAGCTCTACCCGATCTCGTTCGAGGGGCAGAGCGACACCGCGACCTTCGACAACGCGCTCGAGCTATTGACGATGAGCGGCTATTCGCTCGCTCACGCCGTGATGATGATGATCCCCGAGGCGTGGGAGCAGCACACGGCGATGGACGCTCGGCGTCGTGCCTTTTACGAATACCACGCGGCGATGATGGAGCCGTGGGACGGCCCGGCGGCGATGGTCTTCACCGACGGCCGGCAAATCGGCGCGACGCTCGATCGCAATGGCCTGCGCCCCGCGCGCTACATCGTCACCGACGACGGCCTCGTCGTCATGGCGTCCGAGTCGGGCGTGTTGCCGATCGCCGAGAACCGCATCGTCAAGAAGTGGCGGCTGCAACCTGGCAAGATGTTCCTGATCGATTTCGAGCAGGGTCGCATCGTCGACGACGAGGAGTTGAAGAACCAGTTTGCCTCCGCCAAGCCGTATCGGCAGTGGGTCGACAGCGTTCGCATCAAGCTCGAGGATCTGCCCGCCGCGACGCCGAAGGCCGAGTCGGGGGAGAGCCTGCTCGACCGCCAGCAGGCCTTCGGCTACACGCAGGAAGACATCAAGTTCCTGATGAGCCCGATGGCCCAGGCCGGCGAGGAAGGCATCGGCTCGATGGGCAACGATTCGCCGCTGGCCGTGCTCTCCGACAAGAACAAGCCGCTCTACAACTACTTCAAGCAGCTGTTCGCTCAGGTGACGAACCCGCCGATCGATCCGATCCGCGAGGCGATCGTCATGTCGCTGGTGTCCTTCATCGGCCCCAAGCCGAACCTGCTAGACATCAATGCCGTCAATCCGCCGATGCGGCTGGAGGTCGCGCAGCCGATCCTCGACTTCGCCGACATGGCGCGGTTGCGCTCGATCGAGTCGCGCACCAGCGCCAAGTTCAAGAGCTACGAGCTCGACATCACGTACCCGCTGGCCTGGGGCGCCGAAGGCATCGAGGCCAAGCTCGCATCGCTTTGCGCCGAAAGCGTCGACGCGATCAAGAGCGGCCACAACATCATCATCATCAGCGACCGCAAGCTCGATCGCGAGCACGTCGCCTTGCCGGCGGTGCTGGCGCTGTCGGCAGTGCACCAGCATCTCGTCCGCGAAGGCCTGCGCACGACCGCCGGGCTGGTCGTCGAGACCGGTTCGGCACGCGAGGTGCATCATTTCGGCGTCCTCGCCGGCTACGGCGCAGAGGCCGTCCATCCCTACCTCGCGCTCGAGACGCTGGCCGCTTTACACGGCGACCTGCCGAGCGACCTCGGGACCGAGAAGGCGATCTACAACTACGTGAAGGCGATCGGCAAGGGTCTGTCGAAGATCATGTCGAAGATGGGCGTCTCGACCTACATGTCGTACTGCGGGGCGCAACTTTTCGAGGCGATCGGCCTCGAGAAGACGCTGGTCGAGAAGTACTTCCGCGGCACGGCCAGCCAGATCGGTGGCATCGGCATCTTCGAGGTTGCCGAGGAAGCGATCCGCATGCACCGGGCGGCCTTCGGCGACGACCCGGTGCTCGAGGGCATGCTCGACGCCGGCGGCGAGTACGCCTGGCGGGTGCGCGGCGAGGAGCACATGTGGACGCCCGACGCGATCGCCAAGCTGCAGCACGGCGTGCGCGCCAACCGCTTCGAGACCTATCAGGAATATGCGCAGCTCATCAACGACCAGAGCAAGCGGCACATGACGCTGCGTGGCCTGTTCGAGTTCGTCGTCGATCCGGCAAAGTCGATTGCCATCGAAGAGGTCGAGCCGGCCGCCGAGATCGTCAAACGCTTCGCCACCGGCGCGATGTCGCTCGGCTCGATCTCGACCGAAGCGCATGCGACGCTGGCCGTGGCGATGAACCGCATCGGCGGCAAGTCGAACACCGGCGAGGGCGGCGAGGACCCGGCCCGCTACCGCGCCGAGATGAAGGGCGCAACTATCGCAGAGGGCACGCACTTCGGCGACATCATCGGCAAGGGCGACATCGTCGTCGACTTCGCCTTGAAGGCCGGCGATTCGCTGCGCTCGAAGATCAAGCAGGTCGCGTCTGGCCGCTTCGGCGTGACGACCGAATACCTGGTCTCGGCCGACCAGCTGCAGATCAAGATGGCGCAGGGCGCCAAGCCGGGCGAAGGCGGCCAGTTGCCGGGCGGCAAGGTCAGCTCGTACATCGGGCGGCTGCGCTATTCGGTGCCGGGCGTCGGCCTGATCTCGCCGCCGCCGCACCATGACATCTATTCGATCGAGGATCTGGCCCAGCTGATTCACGACCTGAAGAACGCGAACAGCAAGGCGAGCATCAGCGTCAAGCTCGTCTCCGAAGTCGGCGTCGGCACGGTGGCGACCGGCGTGGCGAAAGCGAAGGCCGATCACGTCGTCATCGCCGGCCACGACGGTGGCACCGGCGCGTCGCCCTGGAGCTCGATCAAGCACGCCGGCACGCCATGGGAACTGGGCCTCGCCGAGGCCCAGCAGACTCTGGTGCTCAATCGACTCCGCGGCCGGATCGCCGT
>JANXWR010000308.1 GCA_025351025.1 Burkholderiales bacterium
GGGGCAGATGACCTGCCCCGCAAGCCAACTCATTTCCCCTGCCGACCAGTTCTACAGCCTCGCCGTCTGATCTCGGCCCGCCGCAGCCGCTCTCGCTCGTCATGGCCTCCTTATCGCGACAGAACCGAAGCGGCGCTGGTCGGGGAGTGCTGGCATCTGCATGCTGATGATCTGACGCCGCTCGACGCCGCGTTCCTCGTCGAAGGTCGGTGGGTGATCGCGTACGAACTTGCGAATGATCTGGGTCTTGCCGATGTTCGACTCGCCGTGCAGCAGCAGACACGGCATCCGGTCCCGAGCGGGGGTGGCGAGCATCCGGCTCAACCGCTCGAGGACCGCACTCGCTCGAGCGTAGTCGATCCAGCGATCGCGCTGCATGGCAGCGATACGGACCTCGTCGGCCAGAGGCAAGAGCGCGCGCACGCTCGGTGCTACGTGTGATGCCGTTGCGCGTTCACCAGAGTCCTCATCGTTGGCATCATGAAAAAGTTCCCCATCTCCTTGCTCGTCGCCGTCGCGCTGACCGGATGCATCCGGCAGCCCGAGGTCAGCCGCGAAGCCTTCAGCCAGGCGATGAACGCGTACCTCGCGCAGCGCGGCGATCTCTGCCTGGCCAAGAGCGCGTGGCCGATCGACGTGACGCAGCACGAGGTCGACGTCGGCGCACGCAACGCGCTGCAGATGCCGGTGCTCGAACGGCTCGGCCTGGTGTCGTCGAGCGTCGCGACCATAGACGTCGATGACGAAGGGACGCCGCACCGCATGGACGTACGCCGCTATGCGCTGACCGATGCGGGCCGCCGCCATGTCGTGACGCGACGGGCCGCCGATGCGGCGAGCACCGCCCCGGCGCGAAGCGATTTCTGCGCCGCTCGCCTGAGCCTCGACAAGGTGGTCGACTGGAAGCTCAACGGCGACGCGAACCGTGCGCCGCGGACGGCGACAGTGACCTATACCTATCGGGTCGAAGCTGCGCCGTGGACCCGCGACCCGGGCATCCGGCAGGTCTTCCCGGTCGTCGCCGGCGTCATTCGCGGCGCCGGCTCGGCGCAACTGCAGGAGACCTTCGCTGCCACCGACGAAGGCTGGGGCGCTGTCGACCTGCGCGGCTCGTGAGCTCGGCCGACGCCGAGACAGTCACTCGCGGCGTTCGCGTTCTCGCGCGCGCCGCGCAGCCGGCGCTGGCGCTGCTCGGCGGCGTGCTCGACGCCGATGAATGCGAGGCACTGATCGAGATGGCGCGCGGCCGGCTGCGGCCCTCGACGCTGACCGATCCACGCACCGGCCTCGACGTGACGAGCGCGAAGCGCACGAGCCTCGGCATGTTCTTCCGGCCGTTCGAAAACCCGCTCGTCGAACGCATCGACCGCCGTCTTGCCACTCTAATGCGCCTGCCGACATCGCACGGCGAAGGCCTGCAGGTGCTGCACTATCCCGAGGGCACCGGCAGCGAGCCGCACTTCGATTTCCTGGTGCCATCGAACGACGCCAACCGCGCCTCGATCACGCGCAGCGGCCAGCGCGTCGCCACGCTCGTGTCCTATCTCAACGATGTGCCGTCGGGCGGCGAGACGATCTTTCCCGCGGTCGGCTGGGCTATCGCTCCCGTCCGGGGCAATGCAACCTATTTCACGTATTGCGACGCCGAGGGTGCGCTCGATCACGCCTCGCTGCATGCCAGCCGCGCAGTGCAAGGCGGCGAGAAAGTCGCGACGAAGTGGATGCGGTCGCGGCCGTTCGTCTCGGCGTAGCCGCGCCGAGACGACATCAGCCGAGCAGCTTTTTCGCTCGCGCGACGACGTTGTCGACCGTGAAGCCGTATTGCGCGAGCAGCACTTCCGCGGGCGCCGAGGCGCCGAAGCGGTCGACGATGCCCAGCATGTCGCCCCGATCGCCGACGTAGCGACTCCAGCCCTGCTCGACACCGAGCTCGACGGCGAGGCGAGCCGTCACCTTCGGCGGCAACACGTCGTCGCGATAGCTCTGCGGCTGCGCTTCGAACAGATCCCAGCTCGGCATCGAGACGCAGCGCACCGCGATGCCATCGGCCTGCAGCCGATCAGCGGCGGCGACGATGAGCGAGACCTCGGAGCCGCTCGCGATCAGGATCAAAGAAGGCGTGCCGACTTTCGCATCGCTCAGCACATAGGCGCCGCGGCGCAGCCCTTCGGCGCTGGCGTAGCGGGTGCGGTCGAGCGTCGCCAGGGCTTGCCGCGACAACGCCAGCAGCACGGGCCGCTCGCGCGTTTCGATCGCGACCTTCCACGCTACCGCGGTCTCGTTGGCGTCGCCCGGGCGGATCAGGGTGAGCTTGGGGATCGCGCGCAGGTTGGCGAGCTGCTCGATCGGCTGGTGCGTCGGCCCGTCTTCGCCGAGGGCGAGGCTGTCGTGCGTGAAGATGTGGATCAGGTGCAGGCCCATCAGCGCTGCAAGGCGGATGGGCGGGCGCATGTAGTCGGAGAAGATCAGGAAAGTCGAGCCGTAGCCGATGAAGCCGCCGTGCGCGGCTAGGCCGTTGACGATCGCGCCCATCGCGTGCTCGCGCACGCCGAAGTGCACATTGCGGCCGGCGTAGCTCCAGCCGCCGCCGTCCGAGCCTTCGCTGTCTTCACCGGGCTGGAGCGGTGGATTGAAATCGCCCTGGCCCTCGAGCGCGGTAAAGGTCGACGGATCGAGGTCAGCCGAGCCACCGCACAGCGCCGGCAGCTTCGCGCAGATCGCGTTCATGACCTTGCCGCCAGCCACGCGCGTCGCCATGCCCTTGGCGTCGGTGGGGAAGACGGGGATGTCGGCATCCCAGCCGCTCGGCAGCTCGCCGGCAAGGCGTTGCTGCAGCTCGCGCGCCGCATCGGGAAAGGCCTTGGCGTACACATCGCTGCGCTGCTTCCACTGGGCTTCAGCTTTCGCGCCTTCGGTGAGCGCTTCGCGGAAATGCGCGAGCGCCGGCGCGGGAACGAGGAACGGTGGCTCGACCGGCCAGCCGAGCTTTTCCTTGGTTTTCTTCACATCGGCGACGCCAAGCGGCGAGCCGTGTGCCTTGAAGCTGTCCTGCTCGGGCGAGCCGTAGCCGAGGTGCGTGCGCACGAGGATCAGCGACGGCTTCGAGGTCTCGGCGCGCGCCGAGGTCAGGGCCGCATCAATCGCCGCGAGGTCGTTGCCGTCGTCGACGCTGATCGTCTGCCAGCCGTAGGCCTCGAAGCGCTTGGCGCGGTCTTCGGAGAAGGTCATGTCGGTGCCGGCCGAGAGCGTCACCGAGTTGTTGTCGTAGAGGCAGATCAGCTTGCCCAGGCGCAGGTGGCCGGCGAGCGACGCCGCTTCCGAAGCGACGCCTTCCATCAAGTCGCCGTCGCTGACGATCGCCCAGGTATGGTGGTCGACGACGCTCTGTCCGTCGCGGTTGTAGCGCGCCGCCAGGTGTGCTTCGGCGATGGCCATGCCGACCGCATTGGCCAGACCTTGGCCGAGCGGCCCGGTCGTCACCTCGACGCCGGCCGTGTGGCCGCGCTCCGGATGCCCCGGCGCCTTGCTGCCCCATTGGCGGAACTGCTTGATGTCGTCGAGCGACAGGTCGTAGCCCGTGACGTGCAGCAGGCTGTAGAGCAGTGCCGAGCCGTGCCCGGCCGAGAGGACGAAGCGGTCGCGATCCGGCCAGAGCGGATTCTTCGGGTGATGCTTGAGGAAGCGCGTCCACAGCACGTAGGCCATCGGCGCGGCGCCGAGCGGCAGGCCCGGGTGGCCGCTGTTCGCCTTCTGCACCATGTCGACGGAGAGGAAGCGGAGCGTGTCGATGCATTGCTGGTCGAGCGTGTCGTCGGACATGGCGAGCCTTCGATTCGATTTCAGTGGGATGTTCAGTGGGGTGCAGCTGCGGGCGCATCGGCGGCCGCGTCGTATTCACCGCGCCGCGCCGCGCGATTGCAGTCGGCGCGATGAAAGAGCGCCTTCTGCGCGGCCACCACGTTGACCGCCTGGCCGCGCCAGATCTCGAGCGCAGGCTGCTGGATCGCGCGGGCGAACGAGAATGCCAGCGCCCACGGCATGCGGCCCTTGAACGCGAGGTTCATCGCATTCAGGCGAATCGACGCGAGCTCCGACGACTGGCCGCCGGAAAGAAAGGCGATGCCCGGTACCGCTGCGGGCACGGTGCGCAGGAAGCAGCCGATCGTCGCGCTGGCGATGTCGTCGGCGTTGCTCTGGTCGGCCGCGGCCAGACCGGGCAGCACCATGTTCGGCTTGAGCAGCATGCCTTCGAGCAGCACGCCTTGCGTGTGCAGCTCGTCGAACACGGTGTGCAGCGTTTCCTCGGTCACGGCGCGACAACGCTCCAGCGTGTGCTCGCCATCCATCAGCACCTCGGGCTCGACGATCGGCACGATGCCGGCTTCCTGGCAGAGCGCCGCATAGCGGGCCAGCGCGTGCGCGTTGGCTTCGATGCAGCCGCGGCTCGGAATCTCCGCGCCGATCGTGATCACCGCGCGCCACTTGGCGAAACGCGCGCCCATGCCCGCGTATTCGGCGAGCCGGTCGCGCAGGCCGTCGAGACCTTCGGTGACTTGTTCGTCGGGGTGGCCGGCCAGCGGCTTGGCGCCGGCGTCGACCTTGACGCCGGGAATGATGTTCGCCTTCTCCAGCGCTTGCGCGAACGGCACGCCGGCCTTCGTCTCCTGGCGGATCGTCTCGTCGTAGAGGATCGCGCCGCTGATGCAGTCGCCCAGGCGCGGCGTGGTGACGATCATGTCGCGGTAGGCGCGTCGCATGTCGGGCGTCTGCGGGATGCCGAGCTTGGCGAAGCGGCGGTCGCAGGTCGGCGTGCTCTCGTCCATCGCGAGCAGCCCGCGGTCGCCGGCGACCAGCGCCTTGACCGTATCGACGAGTCGTTGCGTGTGCATGTCAGGCCGCCTTCTGGTTGTCGCCGGGCGCGGCGATCGCGCGATCCACGACCGCCTGCGCTTCCTTCAGGATCTGCTTCAGGTGATCGGCGCCGGAAAAGCTCTCGGCGTAGATCTTGTAGATGTCCTCGGTACCCGAGGGCCGCGCCGCGAACCAGCCGCTCTTGGCGATCACCTTGATGCCGCCGATCGGCGCGCCGTTGCCCGGCGCCTTGCCGATCACGCTCTCGATCTTCTCGCCGGCGAGCTCGCTCGTCTTCAATTGCTCGGGCGTGAGCGAAGCGAGCTGCTTCTTCTGCTCGGGCGTGGCCGGCGCATCGACGCGGTCGGCCACCGGCCGGCCGAGTTCGCCAGCGAGCGCCTCGTAGTGCTCGCCCGGATCCTGCCCGGTGCGCGCCTTGATCTCGGCCGAGAGCAGGGCCGGCGCGAGGCCGTCCTTGTCGGTCGTCCAGACGCTGCCGTCGCGGCGCAGGAACGCCGCGCCCGCGCTTTCCTCGCCGCCGAATCCGAGCGAGCCGTCGAAGAGACCGTCGGAGAACCATTTGAAGCCGACCGGCACTTCGAAGAGCGAACGGCCGAGGCGTTTCGCGACGCGATCGATCAGGCTGGTGCTGACCACCGTCTTGCCGATGCCCGCCTTCGCCGACCACTGCGGCCGGTTCTGGAACAGGTAGTCGATCATCACCGCGAGGTAGTGGTTCGGCGCGATCAGGCCGGCCTTGGCGGTGACGATGCCGTGCCGGTCGTGGTCGGTATCGCAGGCGAATGCGATGTCGAAGCGATCCTTCAGCGCGAGCAGGCGCTGCATCGCGTAGGTCGACGACGGGTCCATGCGGATCTGCCCGTCCCAGTCGACCGTCATGAAGCGGAAGGTGGGGTCGACCTCGTCGCTGACGACGGTGAGGTCGATCTTGTATCGCTCGGCGATGCGCGCCCAGTAGTGCACTCCGGCGCCGCCGAGCGGGTCGACGCCCATGTGCACCTTCGCGCCGCGGATGACGTCGAAGTCGACGATGTTGCCGAGGTCCGCGACGTAGGCCGAGAGGTAGTCGTGGCGATGCGTCGTCGCCGCCTTGAGCGCCTTCGTGAGCGGCCAGCGCCGCACGCCGGCCATCGATTTCTCGATGAAGGCGTTGGCCGCAGCCTGGATGCCGTCGGTGATCTCGGGGCCGGCCGGGCCGCCGTTCGGCGGGTTGTACTTGAAGCCGCCGTTGTCGGGCGGGTTGTGCGACGGCGTGACGACGATGCCGTCGGCCAGGCCGCTCTTCCTGCCCTTGTTGTAGACGAGGATCGCGTGCGAGACGGCCGGCGTCGGCGTGTACTCGTCGTCGGTCGCCAGCATCACCTCGACGCCGTTGGCCGCCAGCACCTCGACCGCGCTCGCCGCCGCCGGCGCCGACAGCGCGTGCGTATCGATGCCGAGGAAGAGCGGCCCGTCGATGCCGTTCTTCTTGCGCCAGTCGCAGATCGCCTGCGTGATCGCCAGCACGTGCTGCTCGTTGAACGACGAGTCGAACGCCGAGCCGCGGTGGCCGGACGTGCCGAAGGCGACGCGCTGCGCCGCGACGGTCGGGTCGGGCTCGAGCGTGTAGTACGCGGTGACGAGCCGCGGCACATCGACGAGCAGCGAGGCGGGTGCCGGCTTGCCGGCGAGTGGGCTGATGCGTGTGGCCATGGCGGTTCTCAGGTGGAGGCGGGCGCGTCGCGCAGCGCGCGATAGCGACGGATCAGGGCATTGGTCGAGCTGTCGTGCGCGAGCTTCGGCTCGGCGGCGCTCTCGAGCTCGGGAATCGTCTGCACGGCGAGTGCCTTGCCGAGCTCGACGCCCCACTGGTCGAACGAGTCGATGTTCCAGATCACGCCCTGCACGAAGGTACTGTGCTCGTAGAGCGCGACCAGCGCGCCCAGGGTCGTCGGCGTCAGGCGTTGCGCAAGCAGCGTGTTGGTCGGTCGGTTGCCTTCGAAGACGCGATGCGGCACGAGCTCCGGCAGCGTGCCCTCGGCTGCGACCTGCTCGGCGGTCTTGCCGAAGGCCAGGGCCTCGGTCTGCGCGAACAGGTTCGACATCAGCAAGTCGTGCTGGTGGCCGAGCGGGTTCAAGCCCTGCGCGAAGCCGATGAAATCGCAGGGCACGATGCGCGTGC
>JANXWR010000319.1 GCA_025351025.1 Burkholderiales bacterium
GAGCGGCCATCCTTCGATCTGCCAGACGCCCGAGGTCAAGATGCCGCCCGGCGCGGCAAAGCGCCTGACCTGGCGTGGCCGGCACATGAACCAGTTCCTCAACCTGTCGTCGTTCGCCGAGCAGATGGTGGTGCACGAGCACGCGCTGGTGAAGGTGCGCGAAGACATGCCGCTCGACCTGGCCTGCCTGATCGGCTGCAGCGTCATCACCGGCTACGGCGCGGTCGCGCACACCGCGAAGATGGCGCCCGGCTCGACGGTGGCGATCTTCGGCGCCGGCGGCATCGGCCTGGCGACCATCAACGCGGCGCAGATCGCCGGCGCCGGCCGCATCGTCGCCGTCGACAAGGATCCGTTCAAGCTCGGCCTGGCGAAGAGCTTCGGCGCCACCGACGTCGTCGACGCGTCGGAAGGCGACTCGGTCAAGCGCATCGTCGAGATGACCGGCGGCGGCGTGCACTACTCGTTCGAATGCATCGGCCTGAAGAGCACCGCCGAGCAGAGCTTTTCGGTGTTGCGATCGGGCGGCACGGCGACCCTGATCGGCATGATCCCGGTGGGCACGAAGATCGAGCTGCATGGCGTCGACTTCCTGCGTGAACGCAAGATCCAGGGCTGCATGATGGGCTCGAACCGCTTTCGCACCGACATGCCGCGGCTGATCGAGTTCTACCTGCAAGGGCGCCTGCACCTGCAGGAGATGATCTCGGCGCGGATCGAGCTCGAGCAGATCAACGAAGGTTTCGCGGCGCTGAAGAAAGGCGGCATCGCCCGCAGCGTGATCGTCTTCGGTGGCTGAATCGATCGGCGCCTGAAGGCAGGCCCGCTTTATGCGAGAAACCGCACGCGCGCAGCCCGGCCGGGCGTTCAGCCCGCTTCGCAGCGGACGAAGATTCACCCATCAGGGAGTTTCGCGTGCGCAAAGCCTTGTTCGGATTCGTCGCGCTGGTGCTGGCTTCGGCCTCGTGCCTGGCCGCCGACTTGACTGATACCGAGATGCGCTGGCTGCGCGGCAGCTGGCCGGTCGTCGCCTACGCGCGCGGTGCCGGTATGCCGCTCGACGTCGTCGTGCAGCCGCAGCTCGCGCCCGGCACCGCACCGCTGGCGCTCGCCTTCGTCGACGGCCGCTGCAAGCTGGTGCTGTCGATGCGCGGCAACGCCGAGGCCGAAGCGACGCTCGATCGCATCGAGCCCGAGCTGCTCGGCGCCACGCTCGAGCTGATGGCCGCGCACGAGCTCGGCCACTGCCGGCGCTATCTCGACGGCGCCTGGTACGACCTGCCCGCCGGCTTCACGCCCAGCATTCCCGCCGGGCTCGGCCCGGAGCTGCGCGCCGCCTACGTCGACATGGCAGCGTTGCGTCGCGAAGAGGGCTACGGCGACCTGGTCGGCCTGGCCTGGACCGAGCAGCATCATCCGGCGCAGTACGCGCAGCTGCATGCCTGGCTGGTCGAGGAACGAACGCGCGACCGCAGCGCGGGCAGCCCGCACGACACGCTGGCCTGGGTGCGCCTGGCCGAGCATGGCATCGCCGCGGTCGACGACTCGATCTTCGCCGGGCCAGCGCTGCTCTGGCGGTCCGGCCTGGACGCCGAGCGCTGAGCCCGCGCAGCAGCGGCGCGAGCTGCGCCGCACAATGCTCACCGGCCCCCGCCCGGCGGGTCGGCACGGCGCGCGGAGTTCACGGATCACCCGCGCCAATAGGAAAAAGATCCAGTCAATGACGGAGACAAGCTTCATGCACAGAAGACTCGCCCTGTGGGCGGCGCTCGTTGCGGCCGCACTCTCGATGGCAGGTGGGGCTTCGGCCCAGTCCACGCCGGCCGCCAACCCGCTCGACGCCATTCCCGAGAAGATGCCGTTCGACATCCCCTACGGCACGCCGATCTCGCTCGATCGCGCCGAGGCCGCGATCGCCGCCGCCGTCGCAGAAGCGAAGCGCCGCGACTGGAAGATGAACGTCGCCGTCGTCGATGCGGGCGGCAACCTGGTCGCCTTCCAGCGCATGGACGGGGCGCAGATGGCGTCGATCCAGATCTCGCAGCACAAGGCGCATGCCGCGGCGATCTTTCGTCGCGAGACCAAGGCCTTGGAGAACGGCGTTCAGTCCGGCCTGACCTACCAGCTCACGCTCGACGGCATCATCGCCTCGCGCGGTGGCATTCCGCTGATCGAAGCCGGCAAAGTGATCGGCGCGATCGGTTGCTCGGGCGGCACCGGCTCGCAGGACGAGGTGTCTTGCAAGGTGGGCGCGGCGACGATCAAATGAACTCTCGCGTGCCAGCACGGGCTTGCGCTGACGCTGACGCGGCACGAGCGTCGCGCAGAATGCGTCGATGAAACCACCGCAGAGGCTGCGCTCGCTCATCGAAGAAGGCTTGATCGACGCCGTCGTGCGCCAACTGATGAGCGGCAAGGAAGCGATGGTCTACGTCGTTCGCTGCGGCAGCGAGACGCGCTGCGCCAAGGTCTACAAGGAGGCGACCCAGCGCAGCTTTCGCCAGGCCGTCGACTACACCGAGAACCGCAAGGTCAAGAACACGCGCCAGGCCCGGGCCATGGCCAAGGGCACGCGCTTCGGCCGCCAGGCGCAGGAGGTCGCCTGGCAAAGCGCCGAGGTCGATGCGCTGTACCGCCTGGCGGCCGCCGGCGTGCGCGTGCCGAGGCCCTTGAACTTTCACGACGGCGTGCTGCTGATGGAACTGGTGACCGACGCCAGCGGCGACGCGGCTCCGCGCCTCAACGACGTGAGCTTCCCGGCCGAACGGGCGCGTGCGCACCACGCGACACTGTTGCGCGAAGTCGTTCGCATGCTGTGCGCGGGTGTCGTCCACGGCGATCTGTCCGAGTTCAACATCCTGCTCGCGGCCGACGGGCCGGTCATCATCGACCTGCCGCAAGCCGTCGACGCGGCGGGCAACAACCACGCGCAGCGCATGTTGCTGCGCGACGTCGCCAACCTGAGCGGTTACTTCGGCCGCTATGCGCCGGAGCTGTTGCACACGCGATACGGGCCCGAGATCTGGGCGCTGTACCAACGTGGCGTGCTGCAGCCGGACACGCCGCTCACGGGTCGCTTCGAGGCCAGGTCAGCGCCGGTCGACGTGGCCGGCGTGCTGCGCGTCGTCGACGATGCGCGTGCCGAAGAGAAAGCGCGTCTGCTTCGTATGCGACTCGCGGGTTGAGCCCGCTGGCCGGCTCAGGCGAGGTAGTCGTGGACGACGCCGCCCAGGCCCAGCGTCATGTCGGTCAGAAGGTGGGCGCCGGAGATCACTTCGAGCACCGGCAACCGGGCCACGGGTGCGAGCGCGTGGTGGAACAACTCGAGCGCGGCCGGCGCGGTCCACGCGCCCTTGACGGTCACGTCTTCGAGAAAGTAGCGAACCAGCTCGCAGATGCGGGCGCTGCCGTCGACGTGCGGAATGATCTTGAGCAGGTAGTTCGGCGCCAGCAGCCCGGCGAGCACCGCGGCGTGATCGAGGCTGCGATGTTTGTAACCCATGGTCGCAGTGGCCACCCGCACAGAACCGTAGTTCAGCGTGCCGAGCAAGGTGTCGGTCTCGACGCTCAGCGAGGGCGCGGCGAGCTTCTTCGGAAAGCCCCACAACTCTCGCCCGCCGGCGATCGGTGCCTCGTCGTTGAGATACATCGAGTGCACGTAGTTGCCAGGCTGACCCTCGAAGGTCACCGGGACCACCTGACCCGATTCGGTGTAG
>JANXWR010000345.1 GCA_025351025.1 Burkholderiales bacterium
CCGAGGTTGCGCTGGGCGTTCAGCGAGTTGATGTTGGTGTTGATCGTCAGGGACATGAAAGACTCCGTATGGTTAATTGACTCCCGGCCTAGCTGCCGGCGTTACACGCAGTTGCCTCGAAAGCGGACTTTCTCCGCAACCGTTGTCTGCCGACCGACACGACTTTCGTCGCGCCTTCCGGCACCGCCCGCGCTAGTCAACCGTTGTGTCCGGCAGCTTGCTTGCTACCTAACCCTCGGCCGGCTAACCGGACCACGAACCTGAAACTCCAGGTGCGTTGGGAGGGTTATCGAGCGCAGCTTTGCGAACTTGAGGCCAAACATTGCGTGGCGTTGTCGGCGATGCGGTTCGGTGCGCGGTGCATGCGTGGAAAAGAGCCGTGTTCGCCGGCCTCATCGCGCCTCGCCCGACCCGGGCGTCGTGTTCACATCGCCCGGTCCCATGCTTATCGGCAGCCGCCGCGCCTTCTGCGCCGCACGCACATCCTCTTACATGAACCGCATCGCCCTCGTCATGATCGTCCGCGACGAGGCACGCTGCCTCGCGCGCTGCCTCGAGAGCGCGCGCCCATGGGTCGATGAGACGCTCGTGCTCGACACCGGCTCGGTCGACGCGACGCCGCAGATCGCACGCAGCGCCGGCGCGCGCGTCGCGCACTTCGACTGGGTCGACGACTTCGCGACCGCGCGCAACGCCGCGTTGGCGCTCTGCGATGCCGACTGGCGCCTCGTCCTCGATGCCGACGAATGGATCGTCGGCGGCGGCGAATCGCTGGCGGCGCTGCGCGAGCAGGCTGCGGACTTCATCGGCCAGATCTGCATCGCCAGTGTCTTCGACGGCGCCGTCGGCGGCGTCGCTGTAGCGCCGAGCTGGCTGCCGCGCGTCCTGCCGCGCGGCGTGCGCTACGCCGGCCGCATCCACGAGCAGCCGGTGTCGGACCTGCCGCGCCGGCGCCTGTCGCTGCGCGTCAGCCACGACGGCTACCTCGACGCGCAAAGGGCCAGCAAGCTCGGCCGCAACGAGAAGCTGCTCGGCCTCGCGCTCGGGGCCGATCCCGACGACAGCTACCTGCGCTACCAGCTCGGCAAGGACCTCGAGGTGGGCGCGCAATTCGAGGCCGCGGCACCGCACTACGCGCAGGCGCTGGAACGAACCGATGCGCACGCCGCCTGGCGCCACGACCTGGTGCTGCGCACGATCTTCACCCTGAAGAAGCTGGCGCGCTTCGAATCGGCGATCGCCCTGGCCGAGGCCGAGATGCCGCGCTGGCTGCATTCGCCCGACTTCTTCTTCACCCTCGGCGACCTCCTGCTCGACTGGGCCGCAGCGCAGCCCGAGCGCGCCGGCGAGCTGGTGCCGATGATCGAGTCGAGCTGGCTGCGAGCGCTCGAGATCGGCGAGCAGCCCGCGCTGCCGGACACGGTGCGCGGGCGCGGCAGCTTTCTTGCCGCGCACAACCTGGCCGTGCTTCATGCCGGGCTCGGCCATGCGGCCGCCGCCGGGCATTGGCGCGAACGCGCGGCGACGCTGCGCCGTGACGCCGACGCCGCGCCGGCCGAACGCTCGCTCACGCCGGAACGCGCCTCCGCCTGACGCCGAACTGGCACGCGGAGCGGCCTCATTTCGGCCGTTCAGCGCGGCCCCTGCCACCTACGCTCGATGCATGACTTTTTCGAGCCGTCGCGGCCCGTCCGCGCCGGCTCGGCTTCCGCACCATGGCCCTGGCACTTCCGAACCCCGCGCATCCCGGCACCTCGCGCGAGCACGCGCGCGCCCATCGTCGCTGGCAGGCCGGCCAGGCGCATGCGCAGCGCGAGCAGTGGCCGCTGGCCGCCAGCGAGTTCGAGCAGGCGAGCGGCCTGCACGGCGATCCGGCCTATGCGCTGGCCGCCGCGCACGCGCTGATCAAGGCCGGCCGCACGGCCGAAGCGGCACGCTGTGCGCAGCGCATCCGCCAGAGCGATCCGCGCTCGACGCTGGCCTGCACGCTCGAATCGCACGCGCTGCTCGGCCTCGGCCGCGCCGAAGAGGCGGTCGCTTGCCTGCTCGCTTTACCGGCCGACGTGCCGCGCGACCAGGATCATCAGGTCTCGCTCGCCGTCGCCCTGCAACGCAGCCGCCGCCACGAAGAAGCGATCCCCGTCTTCTTCGCCGCGCTGGCGCTGAAGATGGACGACGCGCTCTCGCACTTTCGCCTCGGCATGTCGTTCAAGGATCTGGGCATGAAAGCCGAGGCCGCCGAGTGCGTGCGCACCGCGGTGCTGCTCGGCCTCGATACCAGCGATCTCGCCGCCCGCGGCCAGCTCGTCTTCCTCGAGCGCGAAGCCTGCCGCTGGACCGACGCCGACGACGCGATGGGGGGGCTGCGCCACGCCGTGCGCGCCGTGCCCGACGGCACCGCGATGGAGACCGGCGCCTTTGCGCATGCCGTGCTCGTCGACGATCCTCTGGAGCAGCTCAAGGTGGCGCGCCACTACGCGCTGCACGTCGAGTCGCTCTACCGGCCGCTGCCGCGCCGGGTCGCCCGCGCGCACGACGGCCGGTTGCGTATCGGCTACCTTTCGGCCGACTTCCATCAGCACGCGACCAGCCAGCTCATGGCGCAGATGCTCGAATGCCACGACCGAGGCGCCTTCGAGGTGACGCTGCTCTCGACCGGCCCCGATGACCAGAGCACGATGCGGCAGCGCATGGTTGCCGCCGGCGAGCATTTCGAGGAGCTGCGCGGCCAGAGCAGCGTCACCTCGAAGGCGCCTCGGTCGTGGCATTCGAGCATCTGCGCCATGAGCTGGCT